>DATLIL010000324.1:0-6618 GCA_035539475.1 Polyangiaceae bacterium | reverse complement strand
TCCAGCGCAACACCCTGATCCGCACCGGCGGCTGGGCCTACGATCAGCCGCACGGCGCCATCAAGCTCCACGCCGATCAGGGCCCGATCCAGAACATCCAGATCACCGACGTGCAGCTGCTCGACTCGAGCAACTCCGGCTTTCACTTCCAGGGCGGCAACTTCATCGACACCGTCTACATCGACGGCGTCTCCGTCGAGACCGCGGGCGGCGCCGCCTTCTTGCTCGGCGACGGGGCCAACGGTGCGGCCGACGCCGCCAACGTCGTGGTCACCGGCGCCGGCGGCGTGCAAGACAACGCCAACGGCGCCTTCGCGATCCTGCGCGGCAGCGGCAACGTGGGCTGGTAGCTCCGGTCTGGGGGCGCCTCACCGTAACGGGCGCGTCCGAGCCCCGCGTCACCCCCCAGGCCACGCCATCGCGCTCCGCAAGGCGCCGCAGCCGCGCACGCGCCACCCCGTAACGTCAGTCACTTCCGCGACGGCGGAACTCGCGGCCGAAGCGGCCGCCGAGGCGCTGCCCGTCCTCCAGGCTCTTGTAGGTGCTCATCTGCGAAGGGTCGAGCACCTGCGCCATCTTGGACTCCGCCTCGTCGCGCAGCGCGCCCATCTGGGCTCGCCGCTCTTCGCGCGAGGGGCTGGCCCCGGCGTCGCCGTTTCGGAGCTCGCGCAGCCGCTCCCAGAACTGGTTGGCGATCTCCTGCATCTTGGTCTTCTGCGCGTCGTTCAGCTTGAGCGAGGCAGTGAGGTCGTTCGTCCACTGCTCCGACCACTGCCGGCGGCGCTCGCCGCGTTCGACCTCGCGCTCGCTCTGCCGCTCTTCTTCGATGCGATCGACCAGATCACGCACCGCGGCCTCGAACACGGGGTTGTCGACCACGGGATCGCTTCCGCCCGGCCTCTCACCGCCGCCAGGCGCCGGCGCCGAAGGCGTGCCGGGCTTGCCAGAAGCCGCCTGCGCCGCCATCAAGCTACGGAGGTTGTTGCCGCTGCGCAGGCGCCCGACGGCGCTCTCCAGCGCAGCGATGCGCTCCTCGACGTCGTCGGGCTCGCTCTCCGCAGCGTTCCGCTCGCCACTGCCTTCTCCTTCTCGACCTTCGGCGACGGCGAACCGACCAGCCAGAACGTACCTAGAGCCGCGACGACTCCACCCACGAGCGCCCCCAGGCCTGCCATGGTGAAAGCTTCAGCGCGCTGCATTCGCTACTCCTCTGCGTCTTCGGGCGCGGCGATCTCCGCGTCCTTGGGCTCGGGACAACGCTCGCCAGTATAGCCCTTTTCTCCCTTGGGGATGCGGCAGGGGTGAACCTCGACCTCGCGCGGCTTCGGCTTGTACGTCACCTTGCGTTTTTCTTCGCGCGTCGTGCCGTCAGCGAACGTGAGCAGGCGCGAAACGTAGATGCTCCAGCCGACCGCGCCCGAAGCCTTGACCTTTTCGCGGTTGGGCTCCATGCCGGGGTTCGCCACGAGCGTCAGCGGCGGGTCGGTGATGTTCGAGCGCGCCGACACCTGCGCCCTCACCCGGCGACCGCCGTTGTCACCGTAGAGCCTGACCGTGATGGTCTTGTCGGTGTAGACGGTCCTGATCAGCAGGCCCGCCTCGGTGTCGTTACGGAAGATGAGGTCGGGCTTGGGCCACGATAGCGTGGCCTCGTGACCCTCCGGGTAGCGCGGGAACCAGTAGGTGTGCGGCTGACGCTCGATGATGTCGTAGCCGCCGTGGAACAGCGCGTTGAAGATCGTGGTGGCGAACTGGCTGATGCCGCCGCCCGGCGTGTCGACGAACTCGCCTTCCTCGATCGTGGGAGCCGGCACGAAGCCGTTCTTCTGCGTGCGCGGTCCGACCACCGTGTTGAGCGACACGGTCTCGCCCGGTCGCACCACCAGGCCGTTCAGGAGATCGGCGATGCGATGGATGTTTTCGACCCGGCGCTCGCAGCAGGCGTGGCGCGTGGTGAACGTGCTGACCAGCCCCTTGATGCCCAGCTTTTGTGCCTCTTCCGCGGTCAACTTGGGCAGCGGGTCGAAGCGCACGGGCAGCTTGCCGGCGTGGCTCTCCGCGGCTGACAGCAGCACCTCGGGCAACTTTTCGAAGTCGATGCGCAGACCCGGTGAGCTCGGCGTGATCGACAGGTGGTCCTGCGCGTCGACCTCGAACTTCGCGTCCACCGCTTCGGCCTCGATGCCTGCGCGCTCGGCCTCGAGCGCCGCTCGCAGTGCGGCGGGATCGAGCTCGAGCACCAGGCGGCGCTGATCGCGCCGGGTGCGCAGCGCCAGACCGAGCGCCTCGGGGCTGACGACGAGCTTGCGCGGCGGCTCGTCGAGAGCGAGCTCGACGCTGCTGGCGAGCAACGCGCGGGCACGCGTCGCTGCCTCGTCGATCGCGCTGCGTTCGAGCGGCGAGGGCAGCACGGCGACGGGCAGCCGCAGGTCGCCGCTGTCGCGAGCGACCAGCGCTGCGAGCAAGAGGCGCTCCGCCTCGTCGGCCGGAACACCTCGACCACCCTTGGGATAGACGGCCTCGACCGCACGTCCCTTTACGAGAATTCCACCCTGCGACGGTCGGTCGGCCAGTGCCTCGTTCTGCCACTGCTCGAGCTTCTGGCCGAGCAGCGCGCGATCGATCTGCGCGATCGGGACGACGGATGCAGAACCAAAGACGCGCGCGACGAAGCTCGAAAAGCGAGCGACCAGGCCGCCGCTGCGCCCTTCGGCGAGCACGCGCTCGAGGCTGTGCGGCAGGTCCAATCGAAAGCCGATCGCCTTCGGCTCGAGCTCGAAATCAGCCCCTTCGATGCGGACGCGCAGCTTGCGTGCAGCGAGCTCTCGTTCGAGCTCCCCGGCGACACGTGTGACCTCGACCGGCGAAGCGCGTGAAACATCGCGGCCCGAGAAATTCACGTTCGTGGCGACACGTCCGCGCGTGAACATCGCTTCGGCGCCGAACGCCGCGCTCACTGAAACGATGATCGCAGCAGCAGCAATCGCCGCCCGAAGTCGCCAGCGCACCCACACGCCGCGCGTGTCATCGATCCGCTCCTCGGCCCGCGGCTCAGTGTCGGCCTGTCCGCTCGAAGAGCGGTCGCCGCGATCAGGACTGTTTTGTTCAGCCATTTCGGAGGGGTCGGCCCAGTCTTGGCCGCAGCGCTAGCGCCGCTTCGCACGGACCGCAAGGCGTGCGGCCGAGACGACAACAACAGGGTGGCCCGCGTGCTTTTCTACCGTCCCACGAGGAGCGTTGCAGGGCGTTACGAGGACGCGAGAATCGATTCTGCTTCCCAGGCCGCTTGCCCGTGCTACTTTGAAAGTCGTGTGGGTTCGTCGCTCGGCAATTCGCCCCGTCCCCTCCTACGCTTCTGTCCCTGAGCACGCGCTGCACGCGGTGCGGGACAGCCTGGCGGAGGACGACGACGAGGCGCGCGCGCAGCTCGACGAGGCGTTCGAGCGTTTCGAGCGGGCCCAGCCCGGGCTGGCCGCCTACGTGGCCGAGGCCCTAGGCCGGCCGCTCGACGATACCGCCCTGGCGCTGGGCTATTTCCTCGCCCTGACCGTGTGGCTCTCGTTCGAAAAGGCCCACGGCCAGCACATCGACGAGGTGCGCGAGGAGGAGATCCAGGCGACGGAAGAGCTGCTCGCTCTGGACGAGGAGCTTCGCCGCGCCGATCCTGCCGAGTCGCTCGACAGCGACGACGTGATCGCGATGGAGCAGCCGCACGTGCTCTCGTACGTGCACGAGCACATCGACGCTACGCTCGACGCTCACGCCGAGGACATCGACGTCGACGACGTGCACACGGTCTACCGCGTGGTTCTGGTCCAGGTGCTGGCGCTGTCCTATGCAGTGCGCCGCCCGGAAGGCTACCCCGTGGCCAAGACCGAGCTCCTGGCCTAACCGAACGCAGCCAACAATCTCCAGAGCTCACCACCCGCTGGCCGCCCCCCGCCGCAGTGGATCTTGTAATGCTTGCAGCGCCGACCACGGGGCGTGCGAAGTCACATTGGGCGCGGGCAGCGACAGTCGCTCGGATCAGGTGCGGTTTCGCCCAAAGCGGCCTCGGAGCTCAAAAACCAAGCGCGTTCTCGATTGTCCGGACAGATTTGCGATCCGCCGCCATCGCTCGTGCACCACGATACACCCCCCCAGAGCACTAGTCCGGTGTCAACCCACGTCAGTGAAGAGTAATCCAGATCGGGAGGCGGGCCACACTTCATCGTCAGGTCAGACCATGCGTCGGCTTCCGCGTCGTAGACGGCTCCACCATGTCGGTCCTCTGCCAAAACGCCGTACACGACCATCCTGCGACCAGCGACTACCGTGGCCTGCGGACCAACGAGCAGCAGTGGGGCTCCTTCGACACTCATTGGTTCCCAGGTATCACTGTCGGGATAGTAGCGAGCCCCGTCGCGCATTTGTTCCGTCTGATCCTGCGCTTGGTCGTAGTACGCACCGCCCCAGACGATGGCCTCCGTTCCCGTCCATGCCAACGCATGATCATAGCGCCGTGAAGGCTGCCCTGCTGACGCGAGGCTTTCCCACGTGCTCACGCTCGGTCTATATCGCACCCCCAAGGGCCGCTCGTTTTCTGGGTACTCGGGATAGCCCGGACCCCAAGTCATTACCTCCTCGCCAAGCGAGACCATCGGCAGCCATCCCTCTCGGGGCCAAATATCGGGAAGCTCCCGCCAGCCTTCCGACGGCGAGTAAGACCAGTATTCCGTGAGGGCGCTCTTTGCTCCGCGCTCGACGACGAATTGGCCGCCGCTCCATGCGGCCGCGGTAGCGAACTCGCTCGTCGAGGGGATCGGCGGCAGCTCCGTCCAGGCGTCGGCCCGGGGATCGTATGTCGCGAGCGACTGTTCTGCGACCATCACCTCTGCACCGGTCCAGAGCAGGACGGGTGATATTCCAACGGGCGGTGAGCCCTCCTCGGGAAGCGCGCGGTATTCATTGCCGGGAGACCACCGCACTCCGAATGGTGGCGTTTGCACGCCGCCCCAGACGACGAGCTCGGCTCCGGTCCATACGGCTTGATGTCCCGCACGAACCGCATCGCCCGAGTGAGCCTCCGTCAGTGATGAAGGGATTCGCAGCTCCTGCCAGGCGGCCTGGCAGACGGGAGCCGGATCCCTTTCTGTCGCGCCGCATCCGATCGGCAGCAAGGCGAGAAAAGGTAACGCGAACCTTGTGCACCTCGGGGCGCTGCATACAGAGCAGGCCGGCCGACGGAGCGCCGTAGTCTTCAGCGCGGCGTGCAGTTCACGGCTGTTCCGCCCAATTCGATCTCGCATTCGCCTCTGGTCATGTCAGGCTCCTCGATACCATCAACGAGGCAGCAGTCAACGTCGCAGAGCTTGTTCTCTACGACTTTCCCGCTACATTCGCCGTACGGACGCTTGTTCCACTCCGGGTTTTCCGGATCTTCCCGGCAGCAATCGAAGCAGGCGCTGCTTGAGTCGCCGCCGATGAGAATGCACATGCCTGGCGGTGCTTCGTGATTGAATCCATCCACCGCGCAGCACTGAACCTCCTCGACGAACGACGGATCCAGCAGCGCCGGATTGGGAGCTGCTGGGACGTGAAGCAAGGGTCCTGACGATGGTGGAGGAGGTGGTGGCTCTGCTCGACCTTTGTTCACGAAGTATTCATCATAGCGGTCGCTGAGGATTGCGGCCGTTGACCGAGCGACGGTGCACTCCGGCTCCAGCAGCCTTGTTCCGGCGGGCTGATGCATCAGAAGCTCGGGGTCGCCCTTGTGACCGTTGTCGTTGAGAAGCACATGACCGAGTTCATGGGCGACGACGGTCCGAACGTCGAAGGCGTTGAGCTGGATCATGTCGTTCGCAATGTCAGATTTTCCAGCATAGGCGGAGCATGTGTCATTCGTGGTGTCGGGCACGAACTCGCCAATCTGAAGAATTATCGGACGCAGGCCACCTGTGCCCCCGAGGGATGAGAGTCCAGTTCCAAAGTAGTCCTCGAAATCGAATGGCAACGCGTCTCTCAGGAGCTCGTCTAGGCCAGCGTCGTCGACGTAGTCGCGGAACGTCGGGTTCGAGGGGTTGCAGGTCACCTCGCCTCCGCCCGTACCCGGGGCGTCGCCGAGGTCGACCACTTGAAGAAGCTGGAGTTGGATCTTGCACTGTTGCCAGACGTTGTCTGGCGGCTCGTTCTGCTGGGCGGGATTTCGGAATGGCTGCGAAGGGACGCCAAACCCGAACGAATACGGGATGAAGTCGAACAGCGCCTTGTAGAAGTCCTCGCCGCGATGGTCCCAATCCACAACCAGGACCGGAACTAGCAGGACCTCATCGCTGAGTCTGACATAGAGCGATTGGCCGCCCTCGAGAACAGCGCCGGACTGGTGGGTCAATCTCCGGCGTACTCTGAAGGAGGCGCCATGAAACAGATCAAACGTGCGGGTTTGGAACCGGGCAGCTGAGCTCGTCTCAGGACTCTGCATGCCGGCTGAGAGTAGCCGCGACTTCCACCCCAAGGCGCAGTTCTGACAGCTTGGGAGAGGCTCAAGCATGTCGAGCACGTCGGTTGTGATGCCTGTCCACGCCGCATCGTGGAAATAAGGCGCGGTCCCGCTGCCGGATTCTTCCGATTCCCACAGGA
>DATLIL010000323.1:0-8741 GCA_035539475.1 Polyangiaceae bacterium | reverse complement strand
TCTCGATGCTGATCTCGTCTTCGGCGTTGCCTTCGCGCGGGCGGCGCAGGCGCACCCGGCAGTCCATCTCCATCTCCTGGATCACGTCCGAGACGAACTCCAGCGCCAGGCGCGATCGTTCGTCGGGCGGAGGCAGGTCTTCACGCCTGCCGCGGCCACGCTGGCGCCCGCGGTCATCCCCGCGATCCGCGTCGCCGGCCGAGGACTCGCTCGCCTCGCCCGCTTCGGCGTCGGTCGACTCTTCGCCGTCCTCGCCGTCCAGCTCCTCTTCGTCGTCGCCATCCCAACCGTCGTCGCTCAAGTCTTGACTCTCGTCGCTCATGACGTCCTCACGCCTTTCCCTTGCCGAGCAGACCACCGCCGCTGAGTTTCGCGGCTCCGTCGTCCTTGCTGCGGCCATCGCTCCCTGCGCGGCTGCCCTTGGCGCCGCCCGAACCTTTACCCTTCTCGGGTTTTTCCACGACCTTCACCTTGATGTCGCCAGCGCCCCCGCCCTTGCCGACGGCGCGACGCGCGTGCCACTCGACTGCTTGCTGCTGGAGGATGCCGAGCACGCCGTTGGTGAACATGTATACCCCGAGCCCGGCCGGGAGAAACAGCATGAACACCGTGAACATCGCCGGCATGAAGTACAGCATCATCTTCTGCTGCGTCGGGTCGCCCTGCTGCATCGGCATCATCTTCTGCTGCAAGAACGAGGTGCCGCCGATGATGAACGGCAGGATGTAGAGCGGATCCGGCGCCGAGAGATCGGGGAACCAGAGGAAGGGGATGTTGTAGAGCTCCACGGCCGTCTGCAGCGTGGTGTAGAGCGCGAACCACACCGGCATCGACGCGAGCTGCGGCAGGCAACCCTTCAGCGGGTTGACGTTGTGTTTGCGCCAGAGCTCCATCTGCGCGAGGCCCTTGGCCTGGGCGTCGTCGTTGAACTTCTCGTTCAGGGCGTCCATCTCCGGCTTCAGCTCGCGCATCCGGATCATGTTGCGGATGCCGGGCAGCGACAGCGGGAACAAGAGCGTGCGCGCCGTCAGCGTCAACACGATGATGGCGATGCCCCAGTTGGGGATCACGCTGTAGACCTTGAGCAAGAAGCCGACCAGGACCTTGGCGATGATCGAGAAGAAGCCGAGGTCGATCAGCTCGAGCAGCTGCGTGTTGCCCCCGCCGGCGTGAGCCAGCACGCTGCGCTCCTTGGGGCCGATGTAGCTCAGCAGCGAGTACTTCTTGCTCTCGCCGGGCGCGAGATCCTGCGCCGGGTAAGCGAGCTCGGCGCGGTACATGGCGCCGCCGTTCGGATCCTTGGATTTACTGCCCAGGCGGGTGTCGTAGCGGTCCTCGATCTGCATCTGGCACGCCGGCTTGGGCCCGCCCCGAGGCACCACCGCGTGCGAGAAGTAAGCGTTGGAAACGGCGGCCACGGCCGGGTTTCCCTCACCGCGCAGCCAGTCGCCCTGCGACAGCTTGTCGCGCGGAAACAGGTTGGCGTCCTTGAAATCGTCGGGCTCGAAATCACCCGGCGCCTTGCGCGTGGTCTTGCCATCGTCGGCCACGCACTCCACGTGGGTGACCAGCGGGCTCACGCTGAACATGCCGCCGTGGACCTCGCTCTCCAGACGCCAGGCGTCGGTGTGCACGGTCGTGGCGTGGCGCAGCGGGCGGTCTGCCAGGTTCTTGATCGTGGTCTCGACCGCGAGCTCGTAGGGGCGACCGGTGGAGCTGAAGGTCTTGGTGATCTCGACCTTGGCGTCTTTGTAGACGAACTCACAGGACTTGGCGGTCGCTTGCGCGAGCTCGAAGTCGAGCAGGTCCTGGTCGACCTGCGCCTGCTCGGGCTTGATGCCGGCGGCTGGGTTCCGGAAATCGACGCGCAGCTGGCGGCGGGGCTCGAAGTCAGGCGTCGTGGAGAGGTCGGTCTCCTTGCCGTGGCGGAGGTACTTCGGCTCGGTCAGCCAGAAGTGCTTCACGCTCGCGCTGCGCGTGGAAAGCACGGCGCGAAAGTCGCCGTTTTTGATCTCGCACAGCTTTTCAGGCGGGCGCTGTTCCGCCGCCTTCAGCACTTCGGCGGGCAGCGGCTGTTTGTCAGCCGAACCACTCTTGAACGGGTTCAAGAAGGTGAAGATCAGGAAAATACCGGCCGCGATCAGCAGCCAACGACCTAGGTTGCCTCGGTCCATCTGAGTATCTCGAAGCGGCGCTCGCTCGTCGGGTCGGCCGTGCCGGGCTCCTGAGCTTGCCGCAAGCCCTCTAGCACGGGGCCGCGGAAGCGCAGTGCCCTTCCGCCTGGTTACGGGCTCAGGCTTTCGGGGCCCTGGGCGGCGCCTTTCGGCAGAGGGGGCGGATCATGGCCGCCCGGGTGGAAGGGATGGCATTTCGACAGGCGTTTTACGGCCAGCCAGCTGCCGCGGGCTGCCCCGTGGAGCCGCAGGCACTCGGCGGCGTAGCGGGAGCAGGAGGGGTGGAATCGACAGACCGGCCCGAGCAGCGGCGAAAGCGTCAGCTGGTAGACGCGGATGAGGGCGATCAGCAGGCGGGCGATCACGTCAGGGCTCTTTATGCCTCGCCGGGGCTGCGCTCGCCACGTCGCGGGCTCGACGGCCCAAAACGGCTGCGACCGCGCGCCATTCGCTGATCACGGCTGCGGCGCCCAGCTCTCCGAGCGACTTTCTGACGATCACGACCACGTCGCAGCCCACCGGCCAGAGCTCGGGGGTGGAGCGGAAAGCTACGCGACAGAGCCGCTTGGCGCGATTGCGCACGACGGCCACGCCCACCTTGCGAGAGGCGGTGATGCCCAGGCGTGGACCGCGCATTCCTTCCGGTGTCGCAGCCAGGACGAACACGAAGTGCTCGGTCGTGACCCGGCGGCCACCCGACTGGATACGCTGAAATTCAGCGCGCTTTCTGACCCGCGCGCTGCTCGGGAAGCCTGCGCTACCGGGCACGGGTCGATCCTACACTCGCCGGGAGGTCCGCGCTGGGCGGACCCAGCTCGCGCCTACTTCTCGTAGGCGCTGACCGTCAGGCGCCAGCGGCCCTTGCGGCGGCGGTTGGCGAGGACCTTGCGGCCACCCTTGGTGCTGTTGCGCTTACGGAAGCCGTGCGTGCGGAGGCGGCTCGTATTGGAAGGTTGGAACGTGCGCTTCATGACTGGCCTGGTCCTGGTCCGGGTTCGGGGTCAGAGACCCCCCGGGGAAGGGGCCGGGAGTCAGCCACGGGACCCGGCATCCGTCAAGGAATTTTCGGGCAGGATCCGCATCGACCGGTTGTCCAGGGACCAGGGGCGTGGTACGAGCGTCGCCCCCATGCGCGAGAACATCCGCCTCATCTCGTCGGCCGGTACTGGCTTCACGTACTACACGACCAAGAACAAGCGCACGCAGACCAACAAGCTCGAGATCAAGAAGTACGATCCGAAGGTCCGCAAGCACGTGGCTTTCAAGGAAGCCAAGATGCCTCCTCATTCCAAGTGACCTCGCTTCGCGAGGTCACCTTGGAATGAGGTCTGGTTTTTTGTTTTGCGGAGTTTCTCCGCAGAGCGCTTGGCCTTCCGTGCG
This sequence comes from Polyangiaceae bacterium, assembly GCA_035539475.1. Classification (GTDB taxonomy): domain Bacteria; phylum Myxococcota_A; class Polyangia; order Polyangiales; family Polyangiaceae; genus PMG-095. The sequence goes on along the minus strand of DATLIL010000323.1, from coordinate 5,187 downwards.
TTTTGTTGGGTAGCCGCGCCTGTTCGGTCAGTTTGTCGTGGCTTAGGGTCTCGGTGGATGATCGAGATCTGATTGGGGCAAGATCCATCAAGTGGTTCCATGCTCGGCCGCTGACGCGGCCTCGCAGAACGCTGGAACGACGTTAGGGAGCTTGAGGGGACGAGAGGGACGAGGGGACGGCTGCGCCGTTGCCTTCGGCCGGCGCGAGAGAGGGAGAGCGCCGTTGCTTCGGCGGCGCGAGGGAGGGGGAAAACTAAACGGCCAGAGCACTGAGGAGCGCTCTGGCCGTTTTGCGTTTGGGGGCGCTGGGGAGCGCCCTGTTACGGGTTTACTTCGCCGGGAGGACCTTGAACTCGACGCGGCGGTTCTTGGCGCGGCCGTCGTCCGTCGCGTTGTCGGCGATGGGCTTGGTCGGGCCGAAGCCTTCGCTCTCGAGGCGGTTGGCGTTGATGCCCTTCTGGATGAGGTAGGTCTTGCAGGCGGCTGCGCGGTCCTTGCTGAGCCGCATGTTGAGCGCCTGGCCGCCGCGGTTGTCGGTGTGGCCGTAGACGCCGATACGCATGCTCGGCTGCGACTGCATCAGCGTCAGCACCTCATCGAGGATGGGGAAGCTGTCCGCCTTGATCACTGCCTTGCCGAACTCGAACTCGATCGGCTGCAGGATCTGCACCTCGCCGGTGCCTTCGTCGAGACGGATCTTCGTCGGGCAGCCGTTCTTGTCCGGCTGGTTCTTGTTCACCGGGCCCGCGACCTCGGGGCACTTGTCCTCGGCGTCCGGAACCTTGTCGTTGTCCGGATCCTCTTCGGGGCAGCCGTCCTGATCCTGGACGCCGTCCTTGTCTTCCGGATTATCGGGGCACTGATCTTCGGTGTCGGGGATGCCGTCGCCGTCGCGATCGGCGGTCGCCGGGCAGCCGTCGGTCGGTGCGGGCTCCTTACCGTCTTCCTTGATGTCGGGGCACTTGTCGACGGAGTCGGGGTAACCGTCGCCGTCGCGATCGGGCTCGTAGTCGTCGGCGTCGGGGATCACCTTGATGCGTTCGGCCGGCGACTTCGGCTCTTCGTCCTTGAGCGTGATGTACGTGCCGATGGAGGCGAGAATGCGGAAGTCGGGCGCGCCGTAGCCGGTGGCGAGACGCGTACCGAAGCCGGCGCCTGCCCAGACGCGCTGCTTCTTGTCGAGCGTCATGCGACCCTGCGCAAGCCACTCGAGATCGGTGTTGTCACCCTTGAAAAACGTGCTGTCGCCGTTGGGATCGCTGACGATGCCCGTGCTGCCCCAGAGCTCGGCGCCGATGCGGATCTTGCCGTCGCGCAGCGGCAGGTAGGCGCCGAAAGCCCAGCGCAGCTCGCTGCCGGTGTAGAGATTGGCGACGTTCGGATCGCCGCCGATGCTGCGATCGGGCTTGAAGTGCGGGCCGAGGTTACCGGCGATCAAGAACTGTCCGAGATCGACTTCGCCGCTGCCGAAGAGGTAACCGGACAAGCCGTCGTCGCTGGCGAAGGCCGCGCTGTTGCCGCTCGGGGCAAAGAGCGCTCCGCCGAGGCCCAGGCGCAGCTTGCGGTTGTCGCTCTCGTAGAGCTTCACGCGCGCGTCGAAGCGCATGTCGTGAAACGCCACCGGGTTGTCTTCGATGCCGCCTTCGCCGACGCCGTAGACTTGAGGATCGTCACCCGCGAATTTGTAGAGGGTGAGGGGGATCGCCAGGTTGACGCCGACGCGATTCGAGATCTGTGCGCCGAGGATCCCGTACAGGATGAGCTGGCCCTGTACCGGGTTGTCCATCGCTTCCACGACGGTCGGATCGTCGCTCACCGTGGACGCGCGCAGCGGGCTCTGCGTGTAACCGAGCGCCGCAGTTCCGTAAAAGCGCGTCTCTTCGTGCATGTAGGGACGCCAGACCATGTAACCGTCGTCTGGTGCGCCGGAGAGCTGCGCGCGGTCCAAGTAGAAGTAGCCCGCCTGCGCCTGCGCCGAACTCGGCAGCATCAGACATGCCGCCGACGCGACGGCCGACGCGAAGGCCCAACGCAGCCGAGGCTGCCGCCTATTTGCCTCTTTCACCACTGGATGCACGGGGGCGAACGTACTCCGCATGGCGGCGTATTGAAAGCCGCACAATAGTTGGCCGGTCGGCCGTTGTGGCCTGTTTCAAGGCGCCTCGCTCGAGCGCCGTCACGCCCCCCCTTAGCGACGGTCGGCTTAGCGACGGTCGGCGAATAGCTCGCAGACCCAAACGCTGCCGTCGTCATCCTGGGCCACGCCGATACCGACGCTATCGAAGCGGTCGAGAAGCAGATTCTCCCGATGCGAGGGGCTCGCCCATAGCGCGCGGTGAGCGCGTGCTGGGTCCAGCGCGTGAGCGACGTTTTCGCCGGCCGCCGAGATGTCGAGCCCCGCAGCTTGCACGCGTAGCCCCGGATCGCCGCCGCCGAGATCGTGCGCGATACGCTGAGCCTTGTTCATTGCCTGGGCGTGCTCCTGGGCCAGGCCATCGAGCCTCGGATGGCGGACCAGCGGCGGTGCGTCCTCGGTCTTGCGAGCGGCGTTGAGCATGGCGAGGATGGCCTCGCCGTCGTCCTCGATCTTCGCTCCTGCCGCCTCCCCTGGGGCTTCGTCGCTCGCGAAATCCGGCCTCGGCGCCACGTCCGCATGCACCAGGGCCTCGGCCACCGGGCGCGGCCCGCCCGTGACGGTGGCCAGAGTCTGTACCAACCACACGCCGGGCCGGTCGGCGCGGAAACGAGCCCGCACCAGCGAACCCTCCATCGTGCTCGGAACGGCGAAGGGACGACCTCGCGGGCCGAGCACGACGACCTGCACCGCGCTGGCGGGGACCAGCAGGCGCACGCGCAGATCGAGCCAGGTACCCGCACCGACCACCGTCGGCAGTGGCTCCATGTCGGCGAGCACATCCGCTACCAGCGCGACCACCACCTCACGGCCGCTCGGCTCGCGCACGGTGGCCACGCCGCAGCGCCGATCACCCACCCGAGAGAAGCTCGCCAGCCACTCCTCCATACGCGCTTCGGCGCCGCTGCGCGCATTGCCGCCTTCGAGCACCCAGGCGCGCGGCCAGACGTACGGCGCGCCGTAGCGCCTGAGCCCATAGGCGATGGCGGCGACCTCCGGAGTCGTGGAGCCTTCACCGCGGCCGGCGATCCGGGCAGCGACCTGCTCGAGTGCCCCGTCCCGGCGTCCGCAGCGCTGGCCGAGCGTGGCGTCCGCGACCGCGTCGTTCGGCGCAACGGGGGACGCGGTCACTGCCTGCCAGCCGTGCTCTTCGGCGCTGAACTTTGCCTCCGGCGCCTCGGCGCTGTTTGGTGTCGTTTCGGGTATGCGAAGGGGTGCGGACTCGGTACAAGCGGGCAGCGCTCCGAGCGCCCCGATGAATGCCAGCCAACGTCCGAACATCGCGGAGATTGTCGCACGTCGCTGCGTCGCGGCACGCCGCTGAGCCGGTCAGTGCCGCGGGGCCGCTAAGTCGACCCGGGGGCCAAGCCTTGGTAGGGTGAGGGTGCCGAGCATGCGCCGGTTCACGACAGCAGCGAAAGTCGGCGTCTTCGCCGTGGTCACGGTCGTGGCCGGCTTCCTCATCTATCGCTTCGTGACCAAGGGGGGCGGCAGCGGCAGGGGCTACGTCGTCTACGCCCTGATGCGGGATGCCACCGGCATCGCCAAGCACTCCCAGGTGCGCATCGCGGGTATCCCGGTCGGCACGATCGAGGACATCCGCCTGCAGGGCGACAAGGCGCGCATCGACATCCGCATGAACCCGGACGTCCCGCTCTACGACGACGCCACGGCCACCAAGGTCGCGTCCAGCCTGCTCGGGGAGTACTTCATCGGCATCGCGGCTGGCACGCAGGGCAAGAGGCAGCTCGAGGAGGGCGACCAGATCAAGAACGTGGTCGACTCGAGCAGCACCGACGCGCTGATGCGCGAGCTCGCCGACATCGCGCACGACGTGAAGAAGGTCTCCGCCGCCCTGGCCGACGCCGTCGGTAGCGACGAGGGCAAGGCCAACATGAAGGACACCCTCGAGAACCTGGCGCGGGTGACCGAGGCGCTCAACGCGACCGTGCGCGAGAACCGCGAGTCGATCAGGAACATCCTGGTCAACGTCGAGAACATCACGAACCGCAGCCAGCCCGAGATCGCCGCCATCCTCGAGAACGTGAAGGAGACCACGCGCGAGGTGCGCGAGCTCACCGCCCAGGCCGAGGACGGCCAGCCGCAGAAGGCCGGCGAGGTGCGTCAGATCATCGAGAAGGTGAACCGCGCGAGCGACAGTCTTGAGAGCGCGCTGGCCAACATCAACACCGTCAGCGAGCGGCTCGAGCGCGGCGAGGGGACGCTCGGCAGGCTGACCAAGGACGAGAAGCTGATCAACGAGGTCGAGGGCGTCGTCGACACCGTCGGCAACTTCGTGGGCGGCCTCGGCCGGCTGCAGACCATCGTCGTCCTGCGCACCGACTACCAGTTCCTGTCGAGCACGGTGAAGAGCTACGTCGAGCTCCGCCTGCAGCCACGCGAGGACAAGTACTACCTGATCCAGGTCGTCAACGATCCGCGCGGCCTCACGCGCTACGAGCAGATCGACGTCGACACCACCAACCCGAACGATCCGCCGCACTACCGCGAAGTGCGCACGGTCACCAGCAACAGCTTCCGCTTCTCGCTGCAGTTCGCGCAGAGTTTCGGGCCTTTCACGGGGCGATTCGGCATCATGGAATCGACCGGCGGCGCCGGCCTCGATCTCCTCTTGTTCGAAGACCGCTTCGAGCTCCGCCAGGACCTGTTCGGCTTCGGTGAGGTCGTGCTGCCGCGCTGGCGCATCTCGCTCGGCTACGAGTTCGTCAATCGCCTCTGGCTGCTCGGCGGCGTCGACGACATCCTGAGCGACGCGCGCCGCGATTACTTCGTCGGCCTCCAGCTGAAGTTCAACGACGAAGACCTCAAACAGATCCTGCCCTTCGCGCCCGCCGTGAATTAGTTTGTGGGCGGCCTGCGGCCGCTGCTCGGCCGCGCTGCGCGCGGCCTCGCTAGTTGTTTGTTGCGTTTCGGTAGCCCCCGGCGCTTGGCCTTCCGGGTGTTCTGCCAGCAGTCGCCGCCTGTTCGGTCAGTTTGTCGTGACTTGCGTCTCGGTCGCGGATCGAGATCTGCTTGTTTCAAGATCCCAAGAG
>DATLIL010000322.1:0-3144 GCA_035539475.1 Polyangiaceae bacterium | reverse complement strand
ACGTGCTGCACGTCTCCGTGCCGTTGCAAGTGCCGTCGCCGCAGACCGGTCCGGTGCTACCGCAGGTGGTCGACTCGAGGTAGAAGCGCTCCCACGAGGTGGCGTCACCGGCCACGCAGCTCGCGCCGTTGCCGCCGTCGCCGCTCTTGATCGCGCCGTTGGTGGTCGTGGCCTTCCAGTGCGGCGCCGTGCCGGTCGGCGAGGCGTAGCCTCTACCGCCCGGATAGAGGCCGGCGCTCGAGCAGTCGTACTCGGTGAACGCCACGGCGTTGGCGTCGCTCGTGTCGAGCGTCAGGTCGTTGTTCACGACGCGCAGGTAGCTGCCGGCGCTGCTCTTGAACTTGAACCCGGCGCCAGACGGCACCTTTTCGAAGATCTGCGCCTGGGCCTGGGCCGCGCCCGGGATCACCTTGTTGGTCGCGTCGAGCAGCAGATAGTTACCCGTGCGCTGCGAGCGGATCTTGACGCAGGTGTTGCACGTGCCGTTGTCGACGTGCTGGCAGAGCTGATTGACGCAGCTGTCCGTGGTGCAGCTCGAGCCGTCGTTGCAGTCCGCAGCGCTCGAGCAGCACAGGCCATTGCTCGGGTAATTGCAGCCGCTCGTGGCGCTGCAGTTGTTCGAGGTGCAGACGTTGCCGTCGTCACAGCTTAGCGGCGTGCCAGCCTGGCACTGGCCGTTGACGCACGTCTCCGTTCCCGTGCAGACGTTGTTGTCGCTGCACTGCGCGTTGGTGGTGCAGGCAGGCTGCGCCACGTAGATGCGGCCGACCTTGGCGCCGTTGCCGCGCTGCACGTAGTAGAGCGAGCCGTCGAGGCCGATGTCGAGGTCGACGGGATTGTTGAGCTCGCCGTTGGAGTCGTCCGCGAAGGCCGTCACCCCGCTGCCGTCCTGGTTCATGGTCCAGATCTGGCTCGAGCAGTAGTCGGCAAAGAAGTACTTGCCGACATACGACGACGGGAAGTTCACGACGGATGGGTTGTAGAAGGTGCCGCCCGTGATGGCGCAGCGACCGGCGTCGCGCGGATAGGAGTACACCGGCGCGACCGGCGCGGGTCCGCCGCCGTGGCCGTAGTTCGCGCCGCGCGCGATGTCGTTGATCTCCTCGGGGCCGCCTCCACCGACGTCGTTGGCGAAGATCTTCCCGGACACGCGCTCGACGGCGAACGTGAACGGGTTACGCAGACCGTAGGCCCAGATGCCGCGCGCGAGGCCGGTGGAGGTCGTGTAGAACGGGTTGTCCGTGGGGATCGTGCCGTCCGCGTTGAAGCGATGGATCTTGCCGAAGGCATGATTCAAATTCTGCGCGTTGGCGTCGGTCGCGTTGTCGCCATGGGCCACGTAGAGCTTGCCGTCGAGGCCGAAGTGCAACGCGCCGCTGTTGTGGTTACCGGCGGTGCTGAGGGCCGGAAAGTCGACGAGGATGGTCTCGCTGCCCGCAGACGCCACGTCGCCGCTGGCGGTGAAGCGACTGACGCGGTTGTGCGTGCCCCCGCTCGGCGTGGTGTAGAAGACGTAGACGTAGCCGTTGCTCGAGAAGCTGGGATCGAGGGTGATGCCGATGAGACCACGCTCGTTGACGCTATCGACCGAGACGGTCAGAAAGTTCGTCGTCAGCAAGGTGTTGTTCTTGATCACCTTCACCTCGCCCGTCTGCTGCGCGACGAAGATGCGACCGTCCGGCGCGATGACCATGGCCGTGGGCTGGCTGAGCCCGGTAGCGATCACCTGGTGTTGAAAGCCGGTCGGAACGATCGTGATCGGCTGCTCGACCTCATCGACGCCCTGCCCCGCTGGATCTTCGGAGGCACAGCTGGCGCCCGCAAGCGTTGCAAATAGCAGCACTGATTTCTGCACACGACTGAACAAGGACATGGTCGGCTCCGTTCGACGGGTTCGAAGGCAGAGCTCCGCACGGGGCTCCGCCGTCGGAACCGAGGTGGGAGGGTGGCAGTCAGCCCGCTAAGCGTGCGTGCGCGCGCCAATCCGTGATCAAAAGTGACTGAAGAGCGAAAAAAGAAACGCGGCGCCGCCTGCGAAAGCTCCGAGAAACGCAGGCAAACGAAAATCGATCCCTCTCCTAGCTGTTTCGGACAAAGACGGCTCGCAGCTGCCACTCAGCTCGCGTTTCGCAGCCAGACGCGCTAACTCTGGGCTCGATGATCGTGTGGCGATTTGCGGCGCTTTGCTTGCTCGCTCTCTCCTGCTCGCGGCCGGACGAAGAGCGTCCAGCGAAGCCCGTCGCAGCTCCGCTACCGGCGATATCGAACAGCCAGGCCACGGCCGCACGACCGGCCACCTGGGCGGAGAAGCTCCATCAGAGCAACCATCTGCCCAACCTGCACCGTGTCACACCCAACCTCTATCGCGGAGCCCAGCCCGAGGACGAGGGCTTCGGCGAGCTCAAGAAGATGGGCATCAAGACGGTGGTCAATCTGCGTAGCCTGCACTCCGATCGCAGCGAGTGCGCCGAGCACGATCTCGCCTACATCCCCATCGGCGAGGAAGCCTGGGAAGCAGAAGACGAGGAGACGCTCGAGTTCTTGAAGGCGGCCATCGACCGCAAAAACCAGCCCGTCTTCGTGCATTGCCAGCATGGCGCCGATCGCACGGGCACGTCCATCGCTGCCTACCGCATCGTGGTTCAGGGGTGGTCCAAACAGGACGCGATCCGCGAGATGACCGAGGGCGGCTTCGGCTACCACGCCATCTGGACCAACCTGATCCGCTACCTCGAGAACCTCGACGTCGACAGGATGCGCCGCGAGCTCGGGATCAAGGCGCCCCAGCCCTAACGTGCGGCGTCGAAGCGCGTGCGCGCGACGTCGAGACGCCGGCTGTGCGGGAATCGCAGGCCCGCGACGGCATTGGCCACGCAGGCGCTGACCGCCGCGTTCGACGGCGAGGCGACCACGCTGACGCCGCGCGCCTTCCCGCCCTGAACCGCCACACAGATGTCGAGGGCCGTACGCTCGGGCACCGAGCAGCGTGACAGGTAGGCACCGTTGTCGAGCACGCGAGAGAAGGCCTCGCGGGGAAGATCGGGCGTGTCGTCACGACGAGCGAAATCGACGTCTTGCGAAGCCGATGCGGCGACCGCCTCGCAGCTCGGGAGCGTGCTCGCGACGACCGGCGCCTCACGTGCC
>DATLIL010000321.1:0-9671 GCA_035539475.1 Polyangiaceae bacterium | reverse complement strand
AACCGTCCCAGGATGATACTCCTGCGCGTGGCGCAGCAACGTCGAGCCGTCACCCCGGGGCATGTCGAGGTCGGTGATCACGACGGCGAACTCGTGCTCTTTCATCAGCTCGAGGGCCTGTTGGCCATCGATAGCAATCATGATTTCCCACTCCGGCTCGCTCGCGGCGAGCAGGCGTTTCATGGCCACCACCAAGGACTGATCGTCGTCGACGAGCAGGAGTCTGACCGCAGAAGCAAGAAGCACGGGGCGCGCTTCTGCAAGAGCTGAGCCAGCGCCGGCCGTTCGCGGCTCGGTAAAAAAAAGGAGTGGTCGCGGCGAGAGAGAACGACGTCACGACCACTCCGGAGTTACCCAGCGAGCCCCGTCCCTCCCGCGTCCCACGACCGGACAAGAGCCAAACGGCACCCACCCCCATTGATAACCGAAGCGCCGCCATCCAAAAGTGATCAGATCGTGACCTCGAGATGATTTCTGCGCCTTATGGGCAGCCGGTTTGACATCGTCGGCGAGGTAGCCTCCTCTCGGCGATCCCGTGAGTAACGAAGGATCGTCGGCAACTCGTTGGACCTTCGGCGACTACGAGCTCGATGCCACGCTTTTCAGGCTGGTGCGTCGAGGCGAGCCCGTGCCGCTGCAGCGCAAACCGCTGTATCTGTTGAAGTATCTGCTGCAGAACGGCGACCGCGTCGTACCCTCTACCGAGCTCACGCGCGAGATCTGGCGCGGCGTTGCCGTCACCGACGCCTCGCTGCGCAGGGCCGTTCGAGTCCTCCGCCAAACCCTCGGTGAGGGCTACGTCGTCAGTGCGCGCGGCTACGGCTATCGCTTCATCGCCGCCGTCCAGACCCACTCCAGTGACCCGCCGGCCCGCGCGGTGACGATGACGGCCCCGCTCCCGTCGGACCCGTTCGTCGGTCGTAGCGAGGAGCTCGAGGGGCTAGATGGCGCGCTCGACCACGCGCTTCAGGGCGAGCTCCGCTTCGTCCTGGTCACCGCGCCCCCCGGGATGGGCAAGAGCCGCCTGGCCCGCGAATTTCTGGATCGGGCCGATGCTCGCGGCGTCAACACCGCGGTGGGTTACTGCTGGGACGGCGGCGGGAGCCCGGCGTTCTGGCCCTGGGGCTCACTGTTGCAGGAGCTGGCGCTGAGCGACGACGATGAGCTCGAGGCGCCGCTCAGTCCCGAGGCCGCGCCGACGCGGTTTCGCCTGTTCGCGGATATCGCCGGCTCCTTGCGCGGCGCGTCCGAACAGCAACCGCTGCTCCTGGTGCTCGAGGACGTTCACTGGGCCGACGAAGCAGCGCTGACCCTGTGCAAGTTCCTCGTCGAACAGCTGCAAAACTCACGGCTGATGATCGTGTGCACCTGCCGCGACACGGTGCTCACGTCGACCGATCCGCGTGCCAGCCTGCTCTTGCAGCTGGCCAATCGCGGCGAGCTGCTCAAGCTGGGACCACTCGAAAAAGCGGAGGTCGCCACGCTGCTCGGCAGCGGGACCTCACTCACGGTCGACGACCGTCTGGCGACGGACGTGCTGCGCTGGACGGGCGGCAACCCGCTGTTCGTGCGCGGCCTCGTGCCCATTCTGCAGGCGCAGCACGGCTCGCTCCACGCCGAGGCCCTGCGCGAGGTCGGCATACCGAGCGGCATCCGCGAGGCCATCCGGGCGCAGCTCGCGCCGCTGTCGAGCATCACCCAGCACGTGCTGAGCAAGGCAGCGGTCCTGGGTGAGGATTTCGCGCTCTCCGTGCTGCGCGAAATGGAGGACGCCGAGCCCGCCAGCCTGACCGAGGCGATCGCTCAGGCGGTTGGTCACCAGATCTTGCAGGCATCCGGCCCGGGCCGCCATCGCTTCTCTCACGCGCTCTTTCGCGAGAGCCTCTACGCCGCTCTGGGCGGCGCGGAGCGCATGCGGCTGCATCATCAGGCCGCCGTCGCCTTCGAACGTCTAGGCTTCGCTCAGAACGAGGAACACGCCGGCACCATCGCCCATCATTTCGCCAACGCGGTCCCGCTCGAGGGCGCGACGGAGCGCGCCTTGCACTACAGCGTGCTCGCAGGCCGAGCCGCGCTGGCTCGCTTCGCTCACGAAGAAGCTCGCGATCGCTTCCTCAGCGCCAAGAACCTGCTCACCAGCGGCCCCGACAACCCGCGCCAGCGCGACGTGCTGATCGGACTCGGCGACGCGCAGCGCCTGTGCGGAGCGCTCGATGACGCCAAGCGCACCTTCCTGGCGCTCGCAGATCAGGCTCGCTCCAGCGGCGATGCCCTGGCTCTGGCTGATGCAGCGTTGGGCTACGGTCGCGCGCATTTCGAAACCGGCAACGTCGAGCAGACTCTGATCGGCCTGCTCCAGGAATCACTGGCCTGGCTGCCGAAGGCGGACAGCTCGACGCGAATCATGCTGCTGGCCCGGCTGGTCAGCGCGCTGCAGTTCGATCGCGACGCGGCCCGCCGCGCGGCCATGGTCGACGAGTCGGTGGCCATGGCCAGGCGGCTCGGCGACGCGAACGCCCTGGCCCACGCGCTGCACAGTGAAATGTACCACTGCTGGTTGAGCGCGGATCCCGCCGTGCGCCGCCGCTGGATCGACGTCGCCAGCGAGAGCGTCAGCGCCGCCCAGACCGTGAAGGACTACGACCTTCTGGCCGCGAGCCGCATGCTGCGCTGCACGGCTCTGCTCGAGCGCGGCGAGTACGCAGAGATGCGGGAAGAGCTCGCCCGCTACATGGAGCTCTGCGAAAAGATTCAGCACCCGATGCACGCATGGTTCGCGCAGCTGACCTACGTCACCTGCGCCACGCTCGAAGGACGTCTCGACGACGCCGAGCAACTCTTGCGCGCGACATTCGAAATGGGGCAACGCATCGGAACACCGATGGCGCTCATCTTTTCCCTGTGCCAGGGCTTCGCCATCGCGCGCGATCGAGGAACGCTGGGTCAGTGGGCGGCGGGCTTCAATCCAGACGCCGGCCCATTTCCCTATAGCTTCGGCATGGTGCAGGGCGCGATCGCGCTCACCCATCACGAGCTCGGTGACCGCAAGGCAGGGCTCGCGCAGGTCGATCGACTGGTGGCCACGGGCTTCGGTTCCCAGCTCCTCGATCCCAACTGGCCGTCGATCCTGACGTTCGCAGCCGACGCCGCCGCGGCGCTGGATCACAAGGAAGCCGCGGCAGAGCTCTACGATCTGCTGTTGCCCCACTCGGGCATGGTCGCCTGCGTCGGCACCATCGTCATCGTGGGTGGGCTGGTCGATCACTCGCTGGGCGTGCTCGCCCTCACCCTGGGGCGTCCAGCGCAGGCGCTCGAGCACCTGCAGCTCGGCCGCCAGATCGCCATGAGGATCGGCGCACGCGCCTGGCAAGCCCGTTGCGATTTCGCGCTGGCCAGAGCCGCGGCGGCCTGCGGCGATCAGACCCGAGCAGACGATCACCTGGCTCGCGCTCGCGGCAGCGCAGAGACATTGGGAATGAAGGGATTGCTGGCCGACCTGGCCAAAGGACTCTCGTGACCAGGGATGTCGGGATGAACGGCTTGCTGAAGAGCCTGGCGGAGCTCAGCGCGGCGGACGAACAGCCAGGAAATGGCTGACCGCGGTCTGGCCAGACTCCATGCCCTCGACCATGGCGAGCGCCGCGCGACAGTGTGCCTCGTAGAGCGGCTCTTCCTTCCCGGCGAACGCGCGCTCGGCTCGAAGCGTCAGGAGCCGCTGGCTCGCTGCTGCCTTGAGCGCCTGAGCCGACAGCATGGCGCGCGCCGTGAGGTCGACGTGCTCGACTTCGACGAAGCCTGCCTCGTTCAGCGCTGAAACGACAGCCGCGGGCGTCCGCAGCGGCGCCAGGGCCCAGCCTTCGGTGACGAGCCGCTCCGTCGCTTCATCGCAGCTCTCGGCGCGGCACAGGTCGATGCAGGCGAAGCGCCCCCCGTCATCCAGAAGCTCGAGCACGTGAGCGAAGTAAGCGCCCGCATCCACCACGTGACACAAGCTTTCGATGTTCCAGACGACGTCGAACGAGCGCGCGGGGAACGGCGTGTCCAGCATGTCCACACACTCGAAGGCGACGACCTCCTGCAGACCCCGTTCACGTGCCAGCTCACGCGCAACAGCGATTTGCTCCTGAACCAGCGAGACGCCAACCGCACGCGCGCCCAGCGATTGCGCCAGGTAGAGCGAGGATCCGCCCACCCCACAACCAGCGTCCAGAATTCGGGTCCCGGCCGTGATCTTCGCGCGTCCGGCGAGATACTCGTTGGTGGCGAGCAAGCTCTGCTCGTGAGAGCGCGTGGACTCGTCGGCCAAACCGAAATGGAAGCCCAGCGAGCCCTTGGCCCAACCGTCGAGGTAGCTCTTGGCGGTCGTGGCGAGGTAGTACTCGCGAACCCGGTCGATCTGCCATTGCGGAGTGGACGTCATTCGGGCTCCCCCTCCAGCTCCGGATCACTCAGGCGGTCGAGCTTGCGATCCAGGGACTTTCGATGGACTCCCAGCAAGCGAGCCGCCGCACTCTTGTTGCCGCTACACATCTCGACAGCGTGATGCAACACGGCCCGCTCGATCACGTCGAGCTTCGAACCCAACCGATCGGGCAACGCCAGGATCGCGCGCGCCATCTTGTCGATCTCGCGCATGGAGTGGCCGGCGTTCTCTCCGATCAACTCGTCCAGAGTGGCGACATCGATCAGATCCGTCTCGGCCAGCAGCGACAACCGCTCGACCGCATTGCGCAGCTCTCGAACGTTGCCTGGCCACCGGCGCCGTCGAATCCAGACCATCGCTTCTTCGCTGAAACGGAGTCGACGCGCCAGCGAGGAACTGAACGAGTGCAAGAGCTCGTCGATGTCGTCGTCACGATCGTGCAGCGTGGGCACCTCGATCGTCACCACGTTGAGTCGATAGTAGAGATCTTCGCGAAACGTTCCTTCGCCGATGCGACGCTCCAGATCGACGTGAGTCGCCGCCAGCACGCGCGCCTTGAGCGGCAGCTCTTCTTCGGCTCCGAGCGGACGAAAGCGCCGATCCTCCAGCACGCGAAGCAGCTTGGCCTGCAGCTCGATCGGCATTTCCGCGATTTCGTCGAGCAGTAGCGTTCCGCTGCCGGCGAGCTCGAGCTGGCCGCGCATGCGCTGCACCGCGCCGGTGAACGCCCCGCGCTGATGCCCGAAGATGAGCGACTCGATCAAGCTTCCGGGTAGCGCCGAACAGTTCACGGCCACGAATGGCTCCGAGCTCCGCGCCCCGGAGTGATGGATCGCGCGCGCCACCATCTCCTTGCCCGAGCCCGTCTCGCCGCGGATGAGCACCGGAGCATCCGCGTCAGCCAGGCGCGCGACCAGTCGCCTGACACGCTCCATCGCAGGCGAGGCGCCGACCAGGGCCTGGGGACCGAAGTCGCGCTCGATGTGCTCGCGAAGTTTTCGTACCTGGCCGCGGAGCTCCAGCTTCTCGCGGATGCCCTCCATGATGGGCAGCAACATCTCCGGACCGAGCTCGTCCTTGAGCACGTAGTCGGTCGCGCCCTGTCTCATGGCCTCGCGAATCTCGGCGAGCTCGGTCGATGCCGTGATCATGATCGCCGGCGTGGTTCGCCCGCTGGCGCGGACCCACTTGAGGAAGTCTAGACCACCGCGATCGGTCGGCTCGTCGGACAGACGGATGTCGAGCAGCATGGCGTCGGGCGACTCGGCCTCGGTCTTGTCCTTGGCCTCCTGCACGCTGGCGGCCTCGATCAACTCGAGGTTCGGCATGGCAGAGAGCAAGTGCTTGAGCACGCGCCGCGCGCTGCGCTGATCATCGAGGACGAGAACTCTCAAGCGACCTCCATGTCTTCCTGGCTATCCCTCGCCAGACCGATCGAGCTTTCCATGATGTCCTCTTTGCGTACGGCGATCACGAAGGCCGTACGGGTTCCCCGACGTTGCGCGGTGATGTTCCAGCCGTGGGCTCGCACCAGCCGGTGAGTGATCGCGAGGCCGAGCCCGGTACCGCGTGGTTTCGTCGTGAACCAGGGCGCAAACAGCCGCGAAGGTTCGCCCGTGAAGCCGGGACCGTCATCCCAGATCACGAGCTCGGCCCCGTTCGCTACTTCCGACCAACCAACTCCGACCGAACCGTTCTCCCCGGCAGCTTCCAGACCGTTGGAGAGTACGTTCACCAGGATCTGGATCATCTTGTCGGAGTCGCAGCGGACGACCACGCTGGCTTCGACATCGAGCACCACGCGGCGTTCGCCGAGCGCATCCTTCAGCAACGCCTCGGCGCGGCCACAGAGATCGGCCATGGCTTCGGGCGTCCGTTCCAGCCGGTTCGTCGCCATGCGCTTCAAACCCGCGACGAGGCGCTCCAGCCGGTCGACCTCTTCGCGCCCCACGTCGATGTCGTCCGCGTCCAATCTTTCGCCTCGGGCCTCACGCTCGAACACGCTTCGGAAATAGTTGATTGGGTAGCGAATCTCGTGCGCTACTTCGGCCGCCACGGTCTCGACCAGTGCTTCGCGCTCGCCACGCCAGGCCTGAGCTTGCTGTTGTCTGCGGTACTCGAGCTCCTGGTACGCCTTGGCGTGTGCGATGGCGAGGCCACCCTGGTTGGTCATGGTGCGGAGTAGGTCGAGGTCTTCACTCGTGAACAGTGCCCCGCCACGCTTCTGGCCAACCTCGAGCCAGCCCAGCGGACGGCCAGCGAAGCTCACTTGCAAACGCAGGTCTTCCGACCCGTGCTGCAGCATCGAGGACTGTTCCGAGGCCGTGGGCGGTTCCTCGCCGTCCTGCAGCGTCAGCCGTACGAAATCACAGGCGAGCCAGCGCTTGACCGTGCGCTCGATGGCACGCCCTACGTCCTCGGGTGAGGTGATCGTCAAGAGCTCGCTGCTGAGCTGTTCGATCGTCGGCTTGTACTCCGCACGCGAGCGGAAGATGGTGAAATCACTGGCGCGCCGGGCGACCGCGGTCAGAGCGATCGCCAGGATCGTGCTGACCGCCGCACCTGCCATTGCATCCTTGAATCCCAGGCCGATGCTACCGGCGAGCGCGGCAGCGACGGCGATCGCAGCAATGCAGGCGACGGTGCCCAGCACCACGTGCGTACCGATTCGAGAGAGCAAGGCGCGGCTGCCCCACAGGTCGTGTCTCACGAAGGCGTAGCCGCTGGCCAAGGGTGCGAACAGCATCGTCGGGTACGTGAGTATATCGACCAGGCTCTTGAAGGGTCCCAAAAAGCTGGTCGATGAAAGGGCGATGCCGACGCCGATTGCCGCATAGGGCGGCACCATCGAGACGAACAGGGGCCGGAGAATGTCTTGACGCTCACCGCGCGAACGCGCGTAGCGAATGAAGAAGGTCACGACGAAGAACAGAAACCCTAGCGCAAGCTCGACGCTGAATAGTGACTGCATCCCCCGCGTGTCGCCGCCGAGCTGATAGATCGCGACACACGTCACTCCGAGCGCCAGACCGACTCCGTAGCAGATCGGTTCCAGCCACTGCCAGCGTCGCAACAGCGGCACGTCGTCTGGCAAGCGCAACGCCAGCATGACCAGCGTGATGCCCGTCATCGAGAAGGTCACGAAGAACACTGGCGCCAGCGTGCGCTGCGTGTGTTCGTCGAACAGGGACAGCAGGTAGAGGCCCGTATTCACGCCGAAGACCGCAAATGTCCGCGCCAGTTTGCCCCGCGGGCTCGCCCACAGAGCGAGTAAGCCTGCGCCGGCGTAGAACAGGCCGGCGAGCAGCGAGCATCCCGCGTAGACCCACCAGGCCTGCGGCTCGAGACGGTGGATGCGCAGCGTGACGTTCCTGGTCCCTTCCGAGTCGTCGACTCGCCCGCTGAGGACACCTCGCCCAGTGGCCTCCTCCACCGCACGATCCCAGGCTCGAGTTCGTGCCCGGCTGCCCTCGATGGGCGGAGCGTCGGCAGGAGAGAGGCTCTGAGGAAAGCGTAGGCCGAGCTGCTTACCCTCCCACCCCGGCAAGCCGAGGCTCGAGACGGCGCCACCCGAGTCGACGAGGACGCCGGCGATGGGCTTTCCGTACCACGCTGCTGCGTTACGTAGCGCTATCGTGGCCACGACGAGCACGAACGCGCCTATGACCCACGGGAGAACTCCCGTGAGGGCGCTGCGCGGCGGGACCTCCTTCGACCTCAAGACGTTTCGCGAAGAATACGCCCGCGGGTCACAAGATACCAATGGTCAGCGCTGGACCGATGCTCGCTGCGGCTTCAATATCCCGTGGCACGTGCGGGGGATCTGGCCCAAGGTCGGCGAGCCGGAGGCTGAGGGCGACAGCCACGCCAGTGCTGCTTTTTCGATCCCCAGAGCTTCGCGTGGATCACAAAGGATGCCGTGCAGCTCGGCGTCGAGGGCCAGCAGCTCCCGCTCGATCTGTCTGGAGCGCGCATTCGGCAGCGCGTATTCGCGGAGCGCGATGAGCCACTGCCGCAGCAGACTGCCCGGCGCATGCTCGCGAGACGACGTAGACCGGAGGCGCACGGCGCGTGCGATGGCAGAGAATGCATGAACGAGGCCACCACCCGCCAGTAGCTCGCGAGCAAGCCAAGTCGACAGGGACTTGCTCAAGATCGAGCTGCCACCGCCAGCACCCCCTCGAGCGATCGCGAGGCCGAGCTCGTGCTCACCGATGCCGATGAAGGACGCGGCGAACGGATCGCGAGCCGCGGCGCAAGCCAACGAGGCATTGATGCGCCCGTAGCCGTGCTTCGCGTTGTGCCCGTCCCTGTCGACACCGATTGGATTCAGGTCGTGTGGATCGGCCAGGTCGGGCAGTGACTGTTGTCCGGCCGCGTCGATCCCGGTCGCGGTGTTCGTCAGCAGCCGATCGACGTCGTCGACCGTGAGCTCGGGATTTGCCTCCAGCACCAGGAGCACGACGCCGGCGGCTATGCTCGCCGCGCCGCTGGACTCGGCGTGGCTGATCCGTTCGGGTTGGGCCAGCGGGAGCGCCATGTCGTCGCCTGGCGCCAGCCAGCGGAGCGCCGGTCCACGATTGGCGAAGGGGTGGAGCTTGCCGCGCTTGTCGCGCCAGAGGAACCATCGGCCGTCGCGCGCGCTCGGACCGATGCAGAAGACACGCGGATCACTGGCTGGTTCGGACATCCCCAGACTGAGGCTGGCGTGGCTCGAGCCTTCGGCGCTCGACATTTCACGGCTCGTCGGCATGACGACAGCGCTACCCTTGCCGCTTCGGCCGAGCCGGCGCGCAAAGGCAAGCGCATCGTCGAGCATCGGGCTCGACAGACCGTCGACATAGGTGGAACAGAGGACGACGTCGGCCCCGTCCGCCACCGCTCGCACGATCGCAGCCGGAAGATTGAAGACCTCGGCGCCCGGTTTTGGAATGCAGTAGAGCCTGACCGAGGCGTCGGGAGCTGCGCCCGACGTGAAGCCGCTGCCGTCCGGCCTCGTCGCTCCTACCGCCCAACCCACCATCATGGCGGCGTGCAGGCTGCCTCGCGGCAGCTCCTCGATGCCAACCCCGACTTCCGCGTCGAGCTCGAGCTGGTGCGTCCCGCCCGCGTCGTTGTCGACGACTGCCAGGCGGGTACCAGCTCCGCTGCCGCACACCGCTCGATCGATCGCGACCCCTGACGCGTCCAGGAACCAGCGACCCGGCGTCTGAGCGTCCTCGTGGCCAGACCGGCCCAGGCGAAGAGA
>DATLIL010000320.1:0-3459 GCA_035539475.1 Polyangiaceae bacterium | reverse complement strand
TTTGCTGCGACGGCGTGTGCCAGCAATGCTGCAACGACTATCAGTGCGGCGACGTCGTGTCGGCGCCTTTCGCCCCCGAGCCGATTGGCGACTGCCAGCACAACCGCTGCCTCGAGGGCGTCTGCACCGTCAGCTACGACTACTGCGGCGGTTTCAACGACGTCTGCTGCGCCCCGTACGGCTGCTTCACCGGCGGCTGCCCGCTGTGAACGTCAGTCCTTGAATAGCGTCTTCTTGTAGAAGGCGAGCTCGGCGATCGAATTTCTGATGTCGACCAGGGCGTCGTGCTCGCCCTCGCTCGACTTCACGAACACGGCGGGGTCACCGTACCAGTAACGAGCCAAGAGCTTGAGCGAGCTCACGTCGATCGTGCGGTAGCTGAGGTAGCCGCCGAGTCCCGGCATGTAACTATCCACGAAGCGCTTGTCTTGCCCGATGCTGTTGCCGCACAGGATCGCGGGGTAGGGGCACCAGCCGGCGACGCGCTCGAGCAGGCGTCGCTCGGCGGCCACGACGTCGACCTTGGATTTTCGCACGCGCGCAGTGAGGCCGTTCTGCTCGTGCATGTCGCGCACGAAGGGCGTCATCTTGGCGAGCTCGTGTTCCGGCTGCCAGATGTCGGTCACGTACTCCTCGAGCACCTCGAGCTTGGCGTTGGTGACGATCAAGGCGGCCTGCAGGATGACGTCGCGCCCTGGATCGAGCCCCGTCATCTCCAGGTCCAGCCAGGCCAGGTTTCCGTCGCTACGGGTACGCTCGATGCGTTCGGCCACGACTCACTCCTCTTCTTGCTGTTCGGGCTTCTTCTTGAGGCGCTTGGCCTTGGCCTTGCGCTTCTTCTGTTTGGCCCGCGTTGCCGTGCGCTGCAAGTTGGCGCCCGCCCGCTCTTTCGGGGCCTTCTCGCCGGGCAGGAGCAGCGTGGGCTTGTTCTTGCGGCGCCGGTACAGCACCGCGATGCGGCCAATCACCTGGGCCAGGTGGGCGCGCGTCTGCGTTGCCAGCTCCGCGCCGACCGCGTCCGGCTCGCCGCCTTCGCCGCCGACACGAACCTTGATCAGCTCGTGGGTGGTGAGCGCCTCGTCGACGGCACTCACCACGCCCGGGTTCAGACCCTGAACGCCGACCTGCACCACCGGCTTGAGATCGTGCGCGAGCGCCCGAAGATGGCGTCGCTGCTTGCCGTTTAGCTCACGCTCGCGCGTCACCCGGGGGTAGTTAACATCCCCCGTCAGCCGTGGCTAGGTTATATTCCGCTCCCACCGAATGGACATTCTGTACGGCGTCGTCGGCGAGGGCATGGGACACGCGACGCGCAGTCGCGTCGTGCTGGAAGCGCTGGCTCAGCGCGAGCATCGCATCAAGGTCGTCGTCTCCGGCCGCGCCCACCGCTGGCTCACCGAACGACTCGCCTCGTTCTCGAACATCAACGTCGAAGAGATCGAGGGGCTCACGCTCAGCTATTTCGGCAACTCGGTCGACCGCTCCGCCAGCCTGTTCGAGAACCTGCGCAAGGCGCCGAAGAGCGTGGCCAAGAACGTCGAGGTCTACCGGCGTGTGGTCGAGTCAGGCTTTCAGCCGCAGGTCGTGATCAGCGATTTCGAGTCGTGGGCGGCGCTGTACGGGCTGAATCATCGCCTGCCCGTGATCAGCATCGACAACATGCAGGTGATCAACCGCTGCCAGCACGACAAGCTCTTGCGCAAGGACAAGAGCTTCGACTTTCGTCTGGCCAAGCTGGCGGTGAAGGTCAAGGTGCCGCGCGCCTACCACTACCTGGTCGCAAGCTTCTTCTTCCCGCCCGTACGCAAGAAGTACACGACGCTGGTGCCGCCGATCCTGCGGCCCGAGGCGCTGGCCGCCAAGCGCGAGCGCGGCGACCACGTGCTGGTGTACCAGACGCAGAAGGACAACCACGAGCTCATCCCGGCGCTGCGGCAGCTCGGCTACCGCTTCCGCGTCTACGGTTTCGGCCGCGAGGGCCGCGAAGGCAACGTCACGCTGTGCCCGTTCTCGGAACAGGGCTTCCTCGACGACCTGCGCACCGCGCGGGCGGCGGTTGCGGGCGGCGGCTTCAGCATGATGAGCGAAGCCGTCAGCATCGGCGTGCCGCTGCTGTCCGTTCCGGTGCAAGGGCAGTTCGAGCAAGAGCTCAACGCCCGCTACCTCACGGCGCTCGGCTACGGCACCTGGTCGGAGACGCTCGATGTCGGGCGCATCGCGGACTTTCTCGAGCGGAGCGCCGACTTCGAGCGCAACCTTGCCAGCTTCGGCCAGCGTGGTAACGCCACGCTGCTCCGTTGCCTGGACGAGTTGCTCGAGCGCATTCAGCGCGGAGAGCCGCGCGCAGCCCGGCTCGAGAGCGATGCTCCCGGAAAGTGGGAGCCCGAGACCGACGAAGACGACGAAGACGAAGAACTGCCAGAAGCCGAACCAACGGTCTGATCCACGAGACGACGACGATGCAACTCGACGCGCGCACACGGCTGTTCATCATTCTGGCCGGCATCTTCAGCACCTGCCTGATCATCGGCGACGTGACCGGGGCCAAGTTGGTGACGCCGAGTGTGTTCGCTCACGAATTCGGTCTGACCACCGTCGGCATGATCCCGTTTCCGGTCACGTTCCTCCTGACCGACGTCCTCAACGAGTTCTACGGCAAACGCGCCGCGCGCTTCGTCACGCTGTACGGCTTCGGGCTGGCGCTCTTGGCCTACTCGTTCATCTTCATCGCGGGGGCGGTGCCGATCGCCGCGCTGACCAAGGAACCCGGCTGGACCGGGGTCACGGAGGGCGCGTTCAACACCGTGTTCCTCGGTTCGCGCCAGATGATTCTGGCCTCGCTCAGCGCCTACCTGGTGGGCCAGTTCGTCGACATTGGCGTGTTCAACGCGCTCAAGCGCGCCACCGGCAGCCGTTTCATCTGGCTCAGGGCCACCGGCTCCACGCTCGTCAGCCAGCTGATAGACACGTTGGTCGTTTCGATCATCGCCTGGAACGGCCAGCTCACGGCCGAAAAGATCAAGACCGTGGTCGTCACGAACTACACGCTCAAGCTGCTGATTGCGATCGGGCTCACCCCTGTGATCTACGCCATCCATGCAGCGCTCGAGCGCTGGCTCGGCCTCAAGCCGGTGGCGCTCGAGCTCAAGGCTGCGGAATGAAAGAGAACGGCCCCGCGCCTTGCGACACGGGGCCGTTTCGTATGCCGCAGCGGGCCTGGCTCACTCGCCGATGTAGATCAGCTGCACGCCGTCGTAGCCGAGCGACGCCAGCGCGATGCCGTCCGCCACGTCGAGGTCGGAAACGTAGCCGTGCACCGGCACCGACCTGACGACTTCCGGCGCCGCGGCGTCGGCTGCATCGACCACGCTGAGCTCACCGCGCCAGCCCGTCGAGAGCAGCACGCGCGTTCCGCTGGCGACCAGGCCGGAGCTCGACCAGTAGTCACCGCCCTCGATG
>DATLIL010000319.1:0-3268 GCA_035539475.1 Polyangiaceae bacterium | reverse complement strand
GTTCCGGAGCACGCACAAGTGTGCCGCATTGACCATGTAATCGTCCGCTCTTAGCTCAGTAACCAAGAGGAACCCCGCAGATGAAGTTGAAATCTCGGCACTGGTTATTGGGTGGGGCAGCGGCATTTTTCGCAGTTGGCGTCGGATGCTCCAGTGAGGACCCCGGCTCTCCGAGAGACGAGAACCTCGATTCCACCGGCGATCAGCCCGACTATCCGAGTGATGGCGGTGCTTCTTCAGGATGGGAACAGCCAGAGGACCCGCACCAGCAGCCGGATGAAGGTCACGGCGGCGACAGTAACGGCAATGGTGACGGCGCGGGTGGCGGAGCCGGTGACGATGGAGGCGCCTGCACCGGCGACGAGCTTCTGGAGACCACGCTCTCCGGCAGCGAGGAGGTGCCGCCCGCCGACCCGGACGGCAGCGGCAGCGCGCTGCTGACGCTGAGCTGCGAACACAGCGAGCTCTGCTTCGATCTGACCGTCGAGAACGTGGCCCCGGTCACCGCGGCGCACATTCACGAGGCAGTCGCGGGCACGAACGGTCCGGTGCTCCTGAACCTCGGTGTGCGCTCGGACGAAAACGAGGTGTGCCCTCTGAACAAGCCCGTTCCGGTGCTGACCGCGAGCGACGGCGCGGCAGGCAATGCTTTCGGCAGGGCGCTGGCGCTCGAGGGTGGCACGGCTCTGATCGGCGCGGACAACGCTGCGTATGTCTTCAAGGCCAACGACAATGCGTGGGACGAAACGCAGAAGCTCACCTGCATGCGCCCCGACTTCGGCCTGGCGGTGGCCCTGTCCGGCTCGCACGCCGCCGTCTCCTCCGCGGACGCAGTGAACATCTACGATATCGTCGACGGCGTTTTCGTCGAGGTGCAGAAGCTCACGCCCCCCGACGCCGACGCGCAGGACTTCGGCGCGGCGCTGGCGATGTCGGGTGACACGCTGCTGGTCGGTGCGCCCAACGACGTGCTCGCCAGCAACAACTTCGGATCCGTTTACGTTTTCGAACGCAGCGGGTCGACCTGGTCCGAAACGGCGAGGCTCCGGCCTGGGATCAACCTGGATGGGTTCAGCTGCTTCGGCTGCGCGCTCGCGCTCCGCGGCGACCTGGCGCTCGTCGGCGCTCCCCAGGCCTTTCCTAACGACCCTGGCGCGACGTTCAGCTTCGAGCGACAGGGCTCGGTCTGGGTCGCGGGACCCGATTTCCCAGCCCCGACTACCCCCGGTGGGCTCCTCGGCACCGCAGTGGCCATCTCGAGCAGCACCGTGCTTTTGGGCGCGCCTGGCGAATTCGTCTTCGACGGGCCCTTCCTGATCGGCTTGGGCGCCGCTCATCCGTTCGGGCGCGTTGGTGCCGAATGGGTACCGGAGGGCGTGGCGCCGTCGTTCCGGAGTCCCCAGAACGCGCTGCTACCAGAGATCGTCGGCGACGATACCGACTTCGGCGCCGCGGTGGCGACGTCCGGCGACATTGCGGTAGTTGGAGCCCCCGGAGCCAACGCCGCCCACCTGTTCACTCGCAGCGCCGGAGTCTGGACCGAAGACGACGTCCTGGAGCTGCCCGACGGCGACCTCGGCGACCTCTTCGGCACGACCGTGGCCGTCGCCGGCAACACCATCATGGTCGGCGCTCCCGACGCCACGACGACAGAAGGCGCCGTCTTCGTCTACGGCCCGGAGGGCGACAGCAATCGCGCCTGCAACGTCGCCAAGCAAGAGTTCGAAGCCTGCATCGGAGTCCACCCCGACACGCTGAACGCGATCAGCCAAAACCCCGAGCAGTACTACGTCAACGTCCACACGCAGGACTTCCCCGACGGAGCCGTGCGCGGTCAGCTCGGCGACTGACGCCTAGAGCCGAACTTGCTGGAACGAGCTGCCGGGCGGGATCACTCGCCTGGCAGCTCGACGCTCGCAGCGCGGCCGCGCTGCGGCTTCTTCTTTGCCGGAGGATCCAGACGCAGCGTCTTTTGCAAGTAGCGCCCCGTATGGCTGGCCTCCACGCGCGCCACCTGTTCCGGCGTGCCCTCGGCCACCACGCGTCCGCCGCCGGCTCCGCCCTCGGGCCCGAGATCGATCACCCAATCCGCGTGAGCGATGACGTCCAGGTTGTGCTCGATGACGAGCACGCTGTTCTTGGCGTCGACCAGGCGCGACAGCACGACGAGGAGCTTCTCGACGTCGGCGAAGTGCAGGCCGGTGGTGGGCTCGTCCAGAATGTAGAGCGTCTTGCCGGTGCCCACGCGCGAGAGCTCGCGGGCGAGCTTGATGCGCTGAGCCTCGCCGCCGGACAGCGTGGGTGAGGGCTGGCCGATCTTGAGGTAGCCGAGGCCCACGTCGGCGAGCGTTTGCAGGCCGCGCACGATGTGCGTGTGGGCGGCGAAGACCTCCAGGCCCTCGCGCACCGAGAGCTCGAGCGTGTCGGCGATGCTGCGCTCGCGGTAGCGCACGCGCAGCGTGGCGTCGTTGAAGCGCCTGCCCTTGCACACCTCGCACGTCACGTAGACGTCGGGCAAGAAGTGCATCTCGACCTGACGCAGGCCGTCACCCGAGCAAGCCTCGCAGCGGCCGCCCTTGACGTTGAACGAGAAACGCCCGGCGTCGTAGCCGAAGGCGCGCGCTTCGGGTGTGCTGGCGTAGAGCTCGCGGATGGCGTCGAAGACCTTGGTGTACGTCGCCGGGTTCGAGCGCGGCGTACGGCCAATCGGCTTCTGATCGATGGCGATGACCTTGTCGATGTGCTCGAGCCCTTCGAGCGCGCGGTGCTCGCCGATGGGCGAACGGCCGTCGTGCAGAGCACGCGACAGCGCCGGATGGAGGATGCCGTTGATCAGCGTCGACTTGCCCGCGCCGCTGACGCCGGTGACGGCGACGAAGCTGCCGAGCGGAAAGGAGACGTCGACGTTCTGCAGGTTGTGCGCACGCGCGCCGCGCACCGCGAGCTTCTTGCCGTTGCCCGGGCGCCGTACCTTGGGCGGCTCGATGCGCTTGCGGCCCGAGAGGTAGGCGCCGGTCAGCGACTTCGGGCTGGCCATCACCTGGGCCGGCGTGCCCGCCGCGACGATCTGCCCGCCGAGCTCGCCCGCGCCGGGACCGAAGTCGACCAGGAAGTCGGCCTCGCTCATCGTCTCCTCGTCGTGCTCGACGACCAGCACCGAGTTGCCGAGGTCCCGCAGCGCCTTGAGCGTGTCGAGCAGGCGGCGGTTGTCGCGCTGGTGCAGGCCGATCGACGGCTCGTCCAGGATGTAGATCACGCCCGTCAGCTC
>DATLIL010000318.1:0-8955 GCA_035539475.1 Polyangiaceae bacterium | reverse complement strand
GCCGGAGATCTGGTCCGGCGTGTTCGAGGGCCGCACCGACGGCACCCCGATCGGTCTGTTGTTCCGCAATGCCGACCAGCGAAGCGGCGATTACGGAGACATCAAAGACAAGTACCGCCCCGGCCACGCCGATTACACATTCGACGCCAAGTACGGCTTCCGCGACTACCGCGGCGGTGGGCGCTCCAGCGCTCGAGAGACGGTGGCGCGCGTCGCGGCGGGTGCGGTGGCCAAGAAGCTGATCCGCGAGGCCTTTGGCGGCAGCATCGTGGCTTACGTGCGCCAGGTCGGGGATATCGTTGCCAGCGTCCCGGACCCGGCCAGCGTCACGCTCGAGCAAGTCGAGAAGCTCCCCGACGGCAGCCCCAACATCGTGCGTTGCCCCGACGCGGACAGCGCGGCGCGCATGGTCGAGCTGATCGAAGCGCTGCGCAAGGATCAGGACTCGATCGGCGGCGTTGCCGAGATCGTCGCCAGCGGCATCCCTGCGGGCCTGGGCGAGCCCGTGTTCGACAAGCTGAAGGCGGACATCGGCAAGGCTCTCTTCAGCTTGCCGGCCGTGCTGGGCGTGGAATACGGCGTCGGCTTCGGCTGCGCCACGCTGCGCGGCAGCCAGAACAACGACGTCTTCGTCGCCGACGAAGCCAAGCGCATCGGTACCCGCAGTAACCGCCACGGCGGCATGCTGGGCGGTATTTCTTCGGGCATGCCGATCGTGCTGCGGGCCGCGATAAAGCCCACCAGCAGCCTGCCGCGTGAGCAGGAAACGGTGACGCGTGAAGGCGATTCCACCACCATCCGCACGCGCGGCCGTCACGACCCGTGCTTGCTGCCGCGCTTCATTCCCATGGGCGAGGCCATGGTCGCCATCGTGATCGCCGACCACTACCTGCGCTTGCGGGCCCAGGCGCACTGGCGGAGCGAGTGAAGCCCTTCGAAGACGCCTGGGTGCTCGTCAGCGGTGCCTCGTCGGGACTCGGCGAGGAGTTTGCCAGACAGCTCGCGCACGCCGGCGCCAACTTGATCCTCACGGCACGCTCGGCCGAGCGCCTCGAGCGACTGGCGCTCGATCTCCAGCGCGTGGCTGGTGTCAGGGCTCACCCCTTGGCCGCTGATCTGGCAGAGCCTGACGGCCCCAGTCGACTGTGCGCGGCCGTCGACGCGCTCGGCGTGCCCGTCGATCATCTGATCAACAACGCCGGCTTCGGCGCGACCGGGCCGTTCAGCGCCACCGAGCCTGGCGCCGCGCGCGACATGGTGCGCGTGAACGTCGAAGCCGTCACCACGCTCACCCGGCATTTCTTGCCGAAAATGCTGGCTGCTGGTCGTGGCGGCATCATCAACGTCGCCTCGACCGCCGCGCACCAGCCCGTGCCGTTCATGGCCACGTACGCTGCCAGTAAGGCCTTCGTGCTGAGCTTCTCACTCGCGCTCGCCGCCGAGCTCAAGGGCAGCGGCGTACGCGTGATGGCGCTCTGTCCGGGTCCGGTGCCGACTGGATTTCAGGAGCGCGCTGGAATCGATCGCGCGCGCATGTTTCGACTCGCGATGCTGAGCAGCGCAGACACCGTGGAGCTCGCGCTGGCTGCCTACGACAAGGGCAAAGAGCTGTTTGTGCCCGGCCGCATCAACCGCGCACAAACGCTGGCCGCCAAGCTGTTGCCACGTCCATTGCTCACGTGGGGCGCGTTGCGCGCCAGTGAGCGAATGGGCCGCGATCGCTGACGAGTAGTCGTGACGAGTCACGGGATCCCGCGCCGAGACTCGTTAAAAAGCGCTCATCTAGAAGCGGTTTCGCGCAAGTCGCGCACGCACAGATTGAGCAAGGTGCCAGTCTGCCAGTGCGCGTGTTGCGCAAAGCGAATGCGCTTTCATAGCGGCTTGGCGCCGCCCGGACACTGAAACACAAGCAAACTCGCGAGCGTCCAACTGGGCGGGAATAAGGTCGGGGTGCAATTTGATGCTGGCACCCATCTTGCTAGAATTTCAGAGCTGCACGACCAGAGAGGGACTGATGTCAAGCACACACGAAGAGCAAGCTCCGCAGACGCGCTCACTCGGGGAAACAGAGGGTGACGATGTCATGCGCAGCTGCGTGGACTGCGGTGTTACGGCGCCCATCACGGAAACGACCAACACCCTGATGGGGCCGCTCCACGGCTGGCGCCTCACCCTGAGGGTAGGATCCGATGGTCGGCGCGTCGGCGACTGGCGCTGCCCCGAGTGCTGGGCGGTCGCGAGGAAACGCCCTAAATAGGCCGCTTCAATGTAGCGTGTGCCACTGGCCTTCGTGCTCGACCTTTGGCACTTCCGGGGGCTCGCCGGGTGTGGGCAGCGGTGTGCTGGTGGCCGCGACTGTCCCACGCGCCAGCACGATGTGAACGCGCGGTTGCTCGCCGCGCAGGCGGCGCTGGTGGTGCTCGTCCGCGGCTTCCTCGCGTGCCCAGCGGTCGAGCGTGACCTTCGCCTTGGCGCGCCGCTTGCGCCAACCCCAGACCGTGAGCCCGAGGATACAGGCCCACACGGCCGTGCCGCTGAACAGCACCGGCCAGAACGTGTAGCGCTTGGCGATGTCCTGGCGCCACTCGTACTCGAGTGTCGACAGCTCGACGCCGTATGAATCACGCACTGATAGCTCGAGCCCGTTGCCGTTGCGCAGGTGCTCGATCAGGGAGTGAAAGCGGTGCTCTTCCTGATCGCGGATCATGTAGCGCACGAGGTCGACGGCCTGTGCGTAGGCGACCTCGGCGCGGCCCTCGTCGCTGGGGAAGCCGCGCTCCACCTCGCGCAGAGGCATGATCGAATCGGACAGAGTCGCGGTCCACAGCGTGTACAGGCGCTTGAAAGAGCTCTCACCCGACGCCAGCACGGCGAAGCCCTCGTTGAACCAGCGGGGCACGGCCCTGGTGCCGACCGCGTCGTGGAGCGCCACGTGCGCGAGCTCGTGACGGAAGATCTCGGCCACGTCGTGCTCAGCGCTGGCGAAGCGCGGCGTGAGCGTCAGCAGCACGAGCTTGAGCTCGGAGTAAGCGACGCCTGCGGCGTAGCTCGGGTAGGGCGCGCCTTCGGGCGCCAGGCCTTCCATCTCGCCCGGCGTTCGCGCGACGTCGACGCGCACGCGACGCAGCACGTCCTGGCCGAGCCTGCGCCTGAGCTCGGCGCGCACCATCGAGGCTTGCGCGATCAGGGGCTCGACGCGTTGACGCGCGGACGGGTGATACGAAAACACGATCCAACCGTCGTCGAACGTGCTCCAGCCCTTGGGCACCGGCGGCAGCTTGATCGAGGCAGCGAGCCGCGGCGCATCACCCGGCGCGCCCACCTCGCCATCGGGATCGCTGACGTTCGGTGGCTCGGGTTCGGCTGCGGAGGGCCCGCTGAGCTCGGTGACCCCGGTGCGCACCCGTCCCGGTGCGGCTGCCGAGCCGCTCGTGGCCGGCGCGCCGAGCAGCGGGAACGCACCGCTCGTTACCGGCGCCGCTGGAGGCGCCAGCAGCCGTGGCTCGCTCTGCGCGCTCACGGGCGTGACCCCGAGTAGCGTCGACAGCAGGAGAACGAGCAGCAGCGCCAGGCGTCGCATGACCAAGTATGGCTCGGTTGGTGGTCCCGGTCCCGTTGCCACGCGCTCGCCTGGCATCAAAACCGCCAGAAAACATTAAGAACGCTGCAACTGTTCGTCAACCTCACCAGCTCGAGCTGATTTTCGATCGGGCAGTGATGCTGGGGGCGGTGGCGCCTGGTCACCAGCCGTTCAGTGGACTGAGGACCGGCGCCTCTTGTCCCACCACAGGACCAATCGCAGCTCGAGACAACCCCGCACCCAAGACAACGAGCAGCGCCCATGTGGGGACGGCGAGTCGCGAAAGGCGATCGCCCCACGCGCTACCGACGCGAAGCCCGACGGAGACCGCTAGCAGGACGAGCACCACAGCGCCGTCCAGAACGGACCCTCGCCACTCGCGCGCTGCGCCAGTCAGAGCCAGCAACGCGACCGCGCCGAGCGTCGTCACCCCGAATACTGACACTGTCAGCAGACGTGCGCGAGAGCTGGACACTTGCAGCCACGCCAGAGCACGCCAGGCAACGAAGGAGGCGACCACGATCAGCAGCAACCCGACGACGGCGAAGGTGGCAGCACCCAGCGGGCGATGGTGTGTGTTTTGATGGAGCAGGCGAGCAAACACCGCGAGCGGAATCGAGACCGCGGCGGAGCCGGCCAGGACTGCCAGCACCGCGCTGGGCAGCGGTCGCGCGTGACGCGCCAGCGCGACCGCGGGTCCGAGCACGAGGGCGGAGCCGCCTGCCAGCAGCAGCCAGCCGAGCGCTAGAGAACCACCGTCGGCGGCGACTCTGACAGCCGCAGGTACGGCTGCCAGCATGGCCGCCGCGCAGCCCAGGCCGAGCCCGGCACGAAAGCTCAAATCGGACGCAGCTCCAGCCGCACCCGGCCAGCGGCCGCGCGCGGCACGTAGTCGTGCTCGAGCAGCCAGCGCACCGCGCGCGCCAGCGTCTCGCGGGCGGGGCGATAGGAGTAACCGAGCTCGCGCTCTGCTTTCTCGCTCGAGACCCAGACGTAGGAGGAGCCGTAGTCACGCGCGAGCTTGTAGGTGATCGGCGGCGTCTGGTTGGTCCACCAGGCGTAGAGATCAGCCAGGCGCCCGATGAGCTCGCCCATGCCCTGACCCTTGGGCTCGCTCGGCTCGGCCAGACCGGTGATCTCGCTGAGCGTTTGCACCAGCTGCGTGAGCGTGAGGTTCTCGCCGCCGAGCAGGTAGCGCCCGCCGACCTCGCCCTGCTCCATCGCCTTGATGTGACCCTCGGCCACGTCCTCGACGTCGACCACGGAGATGCCGGCGTTGGTCACCGGCACGCGGAAGCCGGGCGAAAGCTTGAGGTAACGCACGAGGAGCTGCCCGTTCGGCGTCGGCTTCCAATCGCCAGGGCCGAAGATGCTGCCCGGCAGCACGCTGACCACCGGCAGGCCTTCGTTGACGAACTCGTCGACCACCTTGGCGGCCTCGACCTTCGAACGCACGTACGGCTCGGGATCGGAGAGGTTGAACTCGTGCTCCTCGTCGAACGCCTCGGGCGAACGCGAAACACCGAGCACGCCGGCCGAGCTCGTGACGACGATGTTCTGAATTCCGCGGCGCCGGGCGGCGAGCAGCGTGGCGCGCGTGCCGAGCACGGCACCGTCGATGATCTCTTGCGGTCGCTTGCTCCAGAACTTGAACGGCGAGGCGACGTGATACAGCCGATCGCAGCTGGCGAGCGCGCGGAACACCGTGTGCGTCACGGTCACGTCACCGTACGCGAGCTGCAGCTGATCCTCGGGCAGACCAGCCAGCGGGCTCAGATCCGCGCCGGCGCGCACGAACGCCTTCACGCATTCGCCGCGCTCGATGAGCTTGCGTACCAGAGTCGAACCGACGAGGCCCGAGGCGCCCGTGACGAGGGCCCAGCGCTGTTTCATGGCCGGCTTTCTAACCCAGTTCGGCCGGCAATGGAGCAGGCAGCGCTACTTGCGACAGGAAGGCCGTGTTTCCAGGGCGGCCTGCGCCGCAGCACGGGCGCCGGAGGGCGCTTCCGCTGCGAGCAGTGGCTCGAGTCGAGACTTCAGGTCCGGTACGCCGAGACGCACCAGCGAGCCGAGCGCCGAGTAGGCGATCGAGCGCATCTCGGTGGGTGCCATGGGATCGGACAGGCGCCGGACGTAGCTCGTGAGCACTCCGGCGGACTCCTTGTCGCACATCTCGCCGAGCGAGCGAGCGGCAGCCACGCGCACCTCGAAGTGTTCGTCGCGATCCTCGAGGCGCTCGCGCAGGGGCTCGGCCTGAGCGCGCGCACGGCGCTTGCCGAGCGCCATGGCGACGTCGCGCCGTACGAGCCAGGCGTCGTCCTCGAGCGCCTCGCCCAGACGCGTGTCGACGGCAGGATCGGGCGCAAACTCGGCCAGCGCCAGCGCCGCCGCCGAACGCACGATCGGCCAGCGGTCCTCCTCGACGCGCTCGATCAACGGCGCGGCCGCGAATGCCCCGCTCGGGCGAGCCAGGGCGCGAGCCGCAGCTTCGCGCACTCTCACCTCTGGATCGGCCAGCGCCTTGCCGAGCTCGCTCTTGAACAGCAGCGGAGAGTCCATGACTCGCGCGGCCTGAGCACGCACGTGCGCGTTCTTCTCCTGAGTCAGCGCGGTGGCGAGCAGGCGTCGGGCCGCTTCGTCCTGCGCCGCCAGCACACCCGCCGGCATCGTGCGCAAGAAACGCACGCGAAAGCTCTGATCGGAGCCGGAAACACGCGCCAGCGCAGCGGCGGCATCATTGCCGTAATTCGGCAGCCGCGGGCCGAGCGCGCGCAGCAGATCGAGCAGCGCCGTCTGTGACAAGCTGCGATCGGCCAGCGCGGCACGGAGCGCGTCGGTAGCGCGTGGCGACGCCGCAGCGCGCGCCAGCGCGACGCGCAAGGAGCGGCGGCGCGCCACCTGCTTCTCGTCGAAGAGCGGCAGCATCGCGCGCACCGCCTCGGCGGGAGCGATCAACGCGAGCTCGCTGGCGAGATCCTCGAGCGCTGGATCCTTGGCCCCGGGCAGCGCGGCGGCGAGAGCCTGTGCCGCGATCGTGCCGCAACGCCGGAGCCTGGTCCGCGCGTGGGTGCGCTGACCTTCGAAGGAGCTGACGAGCGCCTTCATGTAGACCGGCACGCTGATCTCGCACTCGGCGGCGTCGATGATCTCGAGCGCCTCACGCCGGCCGCCCTCGTCGAGATCGTCGAAGGCCACCGCCGTCGCCTCGTAGGCCGGCTTGCCCAGCGTCTGCAGCACGCGCCGTGCATTCTGTGCGCGCTCGGCCCCGCCGCTGAGCGCCGCCACCAGGGCCTTGACGTCGGCCTCGCCGAACTCGCTCTGCGCGCTGATCTCGGCCACCGTGACCTGAGCGTCGGCTGAGGTGCTGGTCGTGCTCTCGAGCACCAGTGCCAGGCAGTCACCCACCAGCGGCTTGTCGAATTTCACGCCGAAGCGGACGCCCGGTTGCCAGCCGTTGTCGGGCACCGTGACCTTGAAAACGCGCTGGGCCGAGACCAGCCAGAGCTCCTTGGGCGCCGCGCCTTTCGCCGGACCACCGCTCGGCGGCCTGAAGACCAGCTCCACGCCCTGCAGCGGGAGATCGCCGGGAACGTCGAGCTTCACGAACTCGCCCCTGCCGCCGCCGCCGACGTTCTCGGACCAGGCCGTGTCGAGGTTACCGTCGGTGATCGCCTGTGGATCGCCGATGGCGGAAGTGGCCCCGGCGGCGCGCAGGAGCGGCGGACCTGCGGCGGCGGCGCCCTGCAGCGGTTCGGCGAGCGTGAGTGTCGCCGTGGCGCGGTCGCCCTCGTTCAGCCGCTGCACTTTGGCACGCTCGAGCTTCATCGTGCTCGGGTTCAGCAGCGTCGGCGCGAGAATGGCGTCGCGACCGCACAGCGTCAGGTTCTCCCATTGCTCACCGACCAGGACGTGGCGCGCGCCGCTGTCGTCGGGCTCGGAGACCTCCACGCGCGGCCCGCGCCGTTCGCCGTCCTGTCCCGTGACCCAGCCCGTCTCGCCGGCAAAGAGCACGAGCGGCTTGCCCGCACCGAGCGGCGCCGCGACCACGGCTTGCCAGGCGCGCTTGGGCTCCGAGCTCGGGATGGTGACGACGATGGCGCGACGGTTCTGGTTGAGCGGAACGACCGTCAGGCTGGTCTGGGCGGCGCGGCCCGCGTAGGCGGCGGGCACGTTGAGCTCGACACCGCCAGCCATGCTGCAAGGCTGCGCCGTGCACAGGGCCGCCCGCAGCACGCCCTTGTCGTCGTAGCCGACCGCTAGCGCGGCCTGGTTGTTACCGGCCTTGGCCAGCGCCGGAGTCGCTGCCGCTTTCGCCGCACCGGCCAGCAAGAGCGCGCTGGCGACGGTCGCGAGCAGAGCGCCGAGCCTCATGACGTGCGCATCGCTTCCGCCGGATCGACTCCGAGACGAGCCAGGGCATCGCTCAGGCGGTTCTTCGGCAACGAAACCCGCGTCGGCATGCCGCCTTCTAGCCCGAAAAGCTGAAGGAAGTTGAGCCCGCTGTCGAATCGCGCGGCCACGCTCACGTTGTCGCGATCCACGACGACGCTGACCGCTTCTCGCTCCTGACCGAGCAGGAGCAAAAGCGTCTTGTCGAGCCGGCCAAAGCCCTCGCTGACGTCGACGTAAGCCACTCCCGGCGGTAGCCGGCGATAGCCCTGTGCCGCGCGCCGCGTCTCGCGCTCGATCGGCACGAGCTCGGCCGCGGCCTCGTCGATCGGCTGCCACAGCGCCGAGTCCTCGAGTCCCGTGACGAGGTGCCGCACGACCACACCGAACAGGCCGTAGTCGTGGCCGCGCGCCCTGAGCGCGCGATCGATGCGATCGCCGACCGAGCTCGGTGTACCGAGCCGCGTATCGACGGCGCGCGCGTCGTCATCGCTGCCCGGATACGGCTCGATGCCGCCGCGCATCCACTTGGCGGCGCTGACCAGTCCGTCGAAATCCGTGTGGCAAACGATGGTGTCGATCGCACCCACGCGCTGTACGAGCTCGGGCGTGATCATCTCGGGACAGGCGCCGTGCTCGGCCTTGGTCGAGAGCACGAAGCGCGAGTCGTCGGCGTAACGCGCATGCTCTCCGTGATCGTGGTGGTCGACCCAGATCACCAGGCGCTCCGCCAGGCCCCGAATGAAGGGCAGGGTTACCGACTCGAAGCTGCCGCCACGCCCGCCGACGCCGGCGAAGGCGATATCGAGCACGGCCACGCGCCCGTCGAGCTGCGCGGGCTTGGGCAGCTTGCGCGGCGTGCCAAAGGCCAGACGTTGCATGACTCAGGACCCCCGACTCGCACCTGGTCCCACCGATTGCTCTGCGGTGACGGAGGGCTGGGGCGCGCGTGAACGTAGCATTGATTGTTGCCGTCGAACGTCTAA
>DATLIL010000317.1:0-11331 GCA_035539475.1 Polyangiaceae bacterium | reverse complement strand
AAAATCGACATGTCCCTGGTCCGCAACGTGCACCGCGATCCGGTCCGCCAGCGCCTGATCCGGGCCGTCGTCGAGGCGAGCACCAGCTTGAAAATGCTGACGGTGGCCGAAGGGGTCGAGACCGCCGAAGAACGCGACACGGTCGTGGAGCTCGGCGCCGATCTGTTGCAGGGTTACCTGCTGGCGAAACCGGCTGCAGGATTCCCCAACGTTCGCTGGTAGAAAGCTACCGTCGCCACCGCTGCCCGTGCAACAATGCGGAGTGACGGGGCGTGCAGCGAGACCCCTTTAGCCGTGACGACTATTCTGGTGGTTGAAGACGACGCTCAGAGCCGGACACTGTTCCGGGACTTGCTCGAGGTCCGCCACTACATGGTGCTCGACGCGGTGGACGCCGAGCAGGCCTGGGAGGTCATGCAGCGAGCGACGGTGGATCTCGTGGTCATGGACATCCAGCTACCGGGCGGAAGCGGAGAGGGTCTGTTGCTGCGTATGAAAGAAGATTCGCGTCTGTGCGGCCTGCCAGTGCTGGCGGTCACGGCCTTTGCCATGCGCGGTGACCGCGAGCGGTTGATCGCCGCCGGGTTCGACGAATACGTTCCGAAGCCGATCGACACGCTGGCGTTTCCCAGTGTCGTGGCCTCGCTGCTGCATGGAGCGTCGTCATGACCGCCCCCGGCCAGGTCGAGCGAGTGCTGGTCGTCGACGACAACGCGCAGAATCGCGCCGTCGCCGAGGGACAGCTGGTGTCGGCTGGGTACGAGGTGGAGACGGCGGAGCACGGCGAGGCCGGCCTGGAAATGTTCAGCCGACGCGAGCCCGACCTCGTGCTGCTCGACATCTTGATGCCGGGGATCGACGGCATCGAGACCTGCCGCCGAATGCGCCAGCTGCCGGGAGGGCAGGACACGCCGATCGTGTTCGTGACCGCGCACGGCGATCTGGAGACTCAGCGCCAGGCGCTGGAGTCGGGCGGCGACGATTTCCTGTCCAAGCCGATCCAGCGCATCGAGCTCTTGCTGCGCGTTCGCTCGCTACTCAGGATCAAGCGCATCGCGCGCGAGCTTGCCCGCAACAACAACGAGCTCGTGCGTGTGCAGCGCCAGAAGGACGACCTCGGCGGACTGATCGTCCACGATCTGAAGAACCCGCTGTCCGCGATCCTGACCAACGGCACCTTCTTGCTCGAGACGCTGGGCAACGACGCCGCCCGACCGGTGGTGCGCGACATCATGAGCGCGGCCGAAACGATGCGGCGCATGGTGATGAACCTGATCGACGTCAACCGTAGCGAGGACGGGGTCCTGGCCGTACGCGTCGACCAGATTGACCCGGCGCACCTGGTCAATGACGTGGTCAGCGCGATGGACGCGCGTGCCCGCGAGCGCGATCACGAGCTTCGCGTGTCTCTGGGCGACGGGCTGCGTCCGCTGGAGGGCGACTACGACCTGCTCCGGCGCGTGCTCGAGACGCTGCTCGACAATAGCTTCAAGTACACGCCGCGGCGTGGCGAGGTGGTGCTGAGCTGCGAGGCGCGGGACGGAAGTCAGATCCTGTTTCGCGTCCGCGATCAGGGGCCCGGGGTGCCCGAACCCTCGCGCCAGCGCATCTTCGAGAAGTACGTGCAGCTCGAGAGCGAGGCCAGGCTACACGGCCGCGCCAGCCGCGGGCTCGGTCTCGCCTTCTGCAAGGTTGCGATCGAGGCTCACGGTGGCAGCATCTGGATGGACGAGGCGGAGGGCGGCGGATCCTGCTTCAACGTCAGCCTGCCGCAGATCCTGCCGCCCACGAGCCGTCGCCTGTCGCTGCCGTGAGGCGCTTCAGCGCAGGGCTCTGAGCAGGAGGTAGGCGCCGCCTGCCAGCGCGAGGGCGAGCGCGAGGAACACGGCCAGCGACACGGTCGAGAGCAAGAGCGTTGCCCTGCCGAGCAGGCTCGTGCTGGTCACGGCGTCGACGGCGTGCAGGCTGCGCTCCTTGGCTCGAGACGAAGCCGTCACGCCGCGGCCGGCTTCGAGCACGAGCGCGGCGTCGCCGTCGAGCGTCTGGGCCAGGCACTCGCTCCTGCGCGTCTCTGCGTCGACTCCCAGCTTGGCGCAGTAGGCGCGGTGCGCGCGGCGCAAGCGCGTGCGCGCCCACGCCGTATGGTGTCCCAGCGCCGTTGCGGCCCAGGCAGTGTCGCGCTGCTCGATCTCGCACAGCACGAATACCTCGCGCAGGTCTTCCGGGAACGAATCGAGCACGGCGTCGAGCCGCGAGCGGTGCGATACGGTCGTGCTGGCGCGCCTCGGCCAGCGCCTGCGCGCCTGCGCTGCCACGCGCGCGGCGGCGCGGAACAGGCTGGCCTCGTCGTCGATGGCGGCGAGGCCCAACTCCTCGCGCAGCGCGAGCAAGAAGACCTTCTGCACGGCCGCGTCGACGTGGGTGTCGTCGACACCCAGGTTGCGCAGCGAACGCGCGACGAAATCCGCACGCGCCGTGATCGACGCGCTGATCGTGCGGCGGCCCTGCTTTTCGACGCCCTTCAGCTCGGGGCTCAGGTCCGTGGCGCGGTTCACACCCAAAGTCTAACAACTCGCTGGCTTAGCGGGTGCGGCTCGGCGGCCGAATGCCTGTGTAACATGCCGCTAACCTTGTGGGCACGCGGCCCTGGGGACGATCCTAGCCAGTGAAGCTCATGGCAGGTTCGACCCGACCTCCCGTGTCAGGGCCGGGGCTCGTTCCGGGCCTACGCGAGGTGCGGCGCCTGCTCCGCATCGCACCCCAGCCGCTCGAGCTGCAGCTCTTGGGTAGGACCCTTCTGCACAGCGTGCTCGTCGGAGCCATCGCCGGGCTGGCGGGCTGCGCATTTTTCTACGCGCTCGAAGTCGCTCAGCAGCTCGTGCTCGAGCGCCTCGCCGGTTACCAGGTGCTGCGCGCGGCGGGCGAAGAAGTGTTCGACGGAGAACGGGCTCCCTACCGTCCGTGGCTGCTGTTCGCGCTACCGGCGTTCGGTGCGCTGCTCGGCGGGCTGCTCTCGACGCGCTTCGCGCCCGAGACACCGGGCGGCGGTGCCGACGCCATCATCCGTTGCTTCCACCAGCAAGGCGGGATCGTCCGCGCTCGCGTGCCGTTCATCAAGGCGCTGTCTGCGATCCTCACCCTCGGCTTCGGCGGCTCCGGAGGTCGCGAGGGGCCGACGCTGCTGCTGGGCGGCTCGATCGGCTCGCTGATCGGGCGTTACCTGCGGGTGACCGATCGCGAGCGTCGCATCCTGCTCGTGGCGGGACTCGCCGCCGGCGTCTCGGCCATCTTCCGGACGCCGCTCGGCGCCGCGCTCCTGGCCGTGGAGATCTTGCACCGCGACGACTTCGAATCGGACGCGCTCGTGCCCAGCGTGATCGCCAGCGTGACGGCGTACTCCGTCTTCATTTCGGTCTTCGGCGAAACCACGCTGTTCGCGCACGCGGCGCGCTACCCCTTCGTGCCCGCGCACCTCCCGCTCTACGCGCTGATGGCGATCGTCGTCTCGCTGACGGCCGCCTTCTTTCTGTGGTCGCTGCGCGGTAGCCAGCAGCTCTTTCAGCGCCTGCGCTTGCCGTCCTGGGCCAAGCCGGGCCTGGGCGGGCTCCTGCTCGGCAGCGGTACGGCGCTCTTCCTGATCGAGCTCGCGCCGATGCTGGGAGCCGAGGGTCGAGGCATCGGCCTGCTGGGAGGTGGCTATGGCGCAGCTCAGCTTGCCATCACCGGGGCGAGCTTCTTGCCGTCAGGCTGGGGCGCGGTGCAGCTGCTCGCCTTGCTGGCGCTGCTCAAGATCCTGGCGACGTCACTCACGATCGGCTCGGGCGGCAACGCGGGCGAGGCCGGTCCGTCGCTCGTCATCGGCGGCATCGTCGGCGGCGCCTTCGGGCGCGCGGCCAGCCTGCTGCTGAACGATCCGCGCATCGATCCCGGCGCCTTCGCCCTGGTCGGCATGGGCACGTTCTACGGCGGGCTCGCCCACGTTCCGCTCGCCTCGCTGGTGATGGTGTGTGAGCTCGCTGGTAGCTACGACCTGCTCGTGCCCTCGATGCTGGCCGGAGCCATCGCCTTCGTGGCACTGCGCCGCACCTCGCTCTACACGGCGCAGGTGCCGACGCGCCGCGATTCGCCGGCGCACCGCGACGAGCTCATCTTCGACGTGCTGCGCGACGTGAGGGCGGGTGACATCGTGGTGAGAGATCGCCCCTTCGTCAGCTTCGCGCCCGGGACGTCGGCGCGCGAGGTGCTCGCCCAGGTCGGCGGCAGCGCCGATTGGCAAGACGTCTTTCCGGTGATCGACGGCGACGGCAAGCTGCTCGGCGTGATCAGCTCGAACGTGCTGCGTGCGCTGGCGAGCGATCCGATCCTGCTCGACATCACGCTGGCCGTCGACCTGATGTCGGCGCCCGTAGCCGTTCGCGACGAGGAGGACGCGCACACCGCGCTCGAGCGTCTGCTGACGCACGGCTCCCGCGAATTGTGCGTGACGGACGCGTCCGGCCGCATCGTCGGGCTGCTCGACGAGTCGGAGATCCAGGGCGTTTATCACGAGGCCACGCGCACGAGCCGCGTCGGCGCGAAGGCCTGAGAGCCGCCAGGTCAGCCTTGGAACGCGACAGGCAGCGCCGTTATGGCGTGTTCCCCAACCAACCCCCCTTCACCCGCTGGCGCTGCGATGCTACGCCTCCCGGGCCATGAGCGGTCATTCCAAATGGGCCACGATCAAGCGCAAGAAAGGCGCGCTCGACGCGGCCCGCGGCAGAGCCTGGACCAAGTTGATCCGTGAAATCGTCACGGCCGCCCGCATCGGCGGCGGGGACATCGACGGCAACCCCCGTTTGCGCAAGGCGGTGCAGGATGCGCGGGGCCAGCAGATGCCGGCCGACAACATCAAGCGCGCCGTCCAGCGCGGCACCGGCGAGCTCGATGGTGCCGCCTACGAGGAGGTGCTGTACGAGGGCACCGGCCCGTGCGGCACGCTGTTCCTGGTCGAGGGCATGACCGACAACCGTAACCGCGCCGCGGCGGAGCTTCGCAAGATCTTCGAGAAGCACAACGGTCAGATGGGCGGCTCGGGCACGGCCGGCTGGGCCTTCGATCGCTTTGGCGTGATCGTGCTCGAGAAGAGCGCGGTCAGTGAAGATCAGCTGATGGAGGCGGCGGTCGAGGCCGGCGCCGACGACTACCGCGACGAGGGCGAGCTGTGGACGGTGTACACGCCGCCGAACGACCTCGACCGCGTGTCGACGGCCTTCGAGAGCGCCAAGCTGCCGATGCAGTCGGCCAAGGTGGCCTTCGTGCCCAAGAACAAGAAGGTCGTCTCCGGGCGCGACGCCGAGGTGTGCCTGAACCTGGTCGATGCGCTCGACGAGCACGACGACGTGCAGAACGTCTACAGCGACTTCGACATCTCGGACGAAGAGCTCTCCGCCCTCACCAAGTAACGGTCACAGCCCGGGCAGCCGGAACTGAACCGCCGACAGATAGGTGAAGCAGGCGTGCGAGAAGATGACCGGCATGAGCCGGCGGGCGCGCGCGGCCGTGAAGGTCCAGACCAGGCCACAGCCGAGCGCGGCCGTGACCAGCAGCGGATTGAGGCCGGCACTCGTGTCGCGCAGTGTGTAGAGCGTGGGTAGCGCGCACAGACCGTAGAGCGCCGCCGTGGCGATCCAGCCTGTGCGTTCGCCGAGGCGCTGGTTGAGATCGGTGAGCACCATGCCGCGCCAGACGATCTCTTCGGCAGCGGCGATGGCGACCAGCAGCGAGGTGAGCAGGACCGAGCGCTGGAGCACGTCGGGGTCGCCAAGCTGCAGGTAGATGTGGAAGACCCAGGCTTGTCGGTCGCTGCCGGCCGGTGCCAGGATGCTGCGCGCGGCCCACGAGCAGAGCAGGAGCAGCGCCGCGGTGAGCATGCCGATCGACAGATCGCCCCAGCGCGGGAAGAGCTTTTCGACCAGCGTGCCGTCGTCCCACATCTTGTACAGGGCCAGCGCGACCAGCGGCACGTAAGGCAGCGCAATGCCCCACCAGAACAGGCTGGTGCCGGCGATCGAGGGGCGGAGG
The DNA here is from genome assembly GCA_035539475.1 of Polyangiaceae bacterium. GTDB lineage: Bacteria > Myxococcota_A > Polyangia > Polyangiales > Polyangiaceae > PMG-095. Next base: position 5,271 of record DATLIL010000317.1, on the reverse strand, counting down.
GCGAAGGCGTAGCTGGCCGTGACGAGCACGACCGTCAGGAGCACGCGGTTCATCGTCCGCGCTCACGCAGGCGGTCGGCCACGAACGAGAGGATGTGATCGGCTGCGTCTTCTTTGGACATGGGTTCGAGCTTCGTGCAGTCGTGCGCGCCGACCAGGAGCACGCGGATGTCGTCCCTGCCGATCGATTCGTCGGCGTGGTTGGCGACCACCAGATCGACGCGCTTGCTGGCGAGCTTCGAGCGCGCGCTGGCGATCACGCGGGCGTCGCTGTCGGTCTCGAGCGCGAAGCCGACCAGGACCGGCAGCTCTGCTTTTCGCGCCTGGCCGACCTCGGCCAGGATGTCGTCGTTGGCGACGAGCTCGAGCGAGAGCCCCTCGCCGCTGCGCTTGATCTTGGAAGCGCGCGCCTGGGCCGGCCGAAAATCCGCGACCGCGGCCGCCATGATCAGCGCCTGCGCCCCGGAGAGATCGGGCTTCAGCGCCTGCCAGATCGCGCTCTGCATGGCCTTGGCGCTGCGAACGTCCACGCGCTGCACCCCCGGCGGCGTCGGCAGCGCTACCGGGCCCGCGATCAGCGTGACGCTGGCGCCGTGTGCGGCCGCGCGCTCGGCGATGGCGAAGCCCATCTTGCCCGACGAGCGGTTGCCGATGAAGCGCACCGGGTCGAGGTCCTCGGCGGTGGGTCCGGCGCTGACCACCACGTGGTTGCCGCGCAGCTGTCGCCGCCCACGCTGCGCGATGGCGCTGGCCAGGATCGCTTCGGGCTCAACCATGCGCCCGAGGCCGCTGTCGCCCGAGGCCACCTCGCCAAAGGCCGGACCCACGAAGGCGACGCGGCGATCGGCGTTGATGGTCTGCACGTTGCGCTGCGTGGCGGGGTTGGACCACATGCTCGGGTGCATGGCCGGCGCTGCCAGGATCGGGCAGGTCGCGCAGAGCACGAGCGCCGCGGTCAGATCGTCCGCGCGCCCCTGCGCGATGCGAGCCAGAGTGTCGGCGGTGGCCGGCACGATCAGGACGAGATCGGAGCGCGCGGCGAGCTCGACGTGGAGCTCGCCGGCGATGCCGGACGCGAACATGCTCTGGTGCACGGGCTTGCCGGTGAGGCCCGCAAAGGTCGCTGCGCCGACGAACTGCTGCGCCGACTCCGTGAGCACGACCTCGACCTCGGCGCCCTGCTTGAGCAGGAGACGCAGCAAGAGCACGGCCTTGTAAGCCGCGATGCTGCCGCTGACGCAGAGTGTGACGCGACGGCCCGCGAGGCGCCCGGGCAGGGGAGGTTCGGTCGTCGGCGAGTCGCCCATACTTCGGTTCTGGCCTTGTATCACGCGGGGAGCTTCGACACCCAACGGCTGCCGCGCTCGAAAAAGCGCCAGGGCTTTTCGGCCCACTCGCCGGCGTAATCGATGCCGATGCGGACCGAGCGCTCCACCGCGCCGCGCGAGCCGTCGGCCAGGTACAAACCGCCAGCGGTCAGATCGGCCGCGTAGTGACGACGATCGATGTCGAAGGCCTGGCACAGCTTGCCGGGCCCGTTGCTGAGCGCCGCTTTGCCGCGAGCAATTCCGCGACGCGCCTCCATCAGCTCGAGCCCCTCGAGCGGCTCGACGGCTCTGATCAGCACTGCGTGCGGCACACCGCTGGCGGTCGTGACCAGATTGAAGTTCCAATGCAGGCCGTAGATCAGGAAGACGTAGGCGTGTCCGGGCGGCCCGAACATGGCCTCGGTCCGCGCGGTGCGACGGCCGCCGTAGGAATGAGCTGCGCGATCTTCGGGCCCACGATAGGCCTCGGCCTCGACGATGCGCCCGACCAGACGCCCCTCGGGTGTCTCGTGCACCAGCCGCTTGCCGATGCAGTCGCGCGCCACCTCGAGCACCGGCCGCGCGTAGAACGATCGGGGTAGTGGGCGTAGCGCATCAGCCGAAGCCGAGTGCTTTGCCGCCCTGGTAGATGAGGAGGCTCGAGCCATAGGCCAGGACAAGCGTGTAGCCGAAGAGGAAGGCTGGCCAGCGCCAGGATTTGGTCTCGCGCTTCACCACCGCGAGCGTGCTCATGCACTGGCAGGCGATGGCGAAGAAGACCAGCAGCGACAGGCCGGCGAGCGGCGTGTACACGGGCTTGCCGTCGGCCTTGGCGCCGAGCTTTTCGCGCAGTGGGGCGGCCTCGTCGTCGAGGTCGTCCATGCCGTAGACCAGCCCGAGCGTGGAGACGAAGACCTCGCGCGCGGCGAAGGCGCCGATCAGGCCGATGCCGAGGCGCCAGTCGAAGCCGAGCGGCTCGATCACCGGCTCGATCGCCTTGCCCAGCCGCCCGCCGTAGCTCTGCTCGATGGCCGACGGGGACGCCGTCTGAACCGTCTGGTCCTTGCTCGCGACCGGCGCGGGAGGCGTGCTCGGCGAGAACGAGAGCAGGGCCCAGAGCGCGATGGTGCAGACCAGGATCACCGTGCCGGCTTCCTTCAAGAACACTCCGGCTCGCTCCAGCATCAGCTTGGCCGTCACGCGCAGGCTCGGCAGGCGATAGGGCGGGAGCTCGAGGATCAGCGGGATGCGCTTGCCCTTGATCACCGTGCGGCCGAGGACGCCCGCCACCAGCAGCGTCAGGCCGAGCGAGAGCAGGTACAGGCCGATCATGATCAGGCCTTGCAGCGGCAGGAAGCCGAACAGCAGCGTGGTCGGGAAGAGGGCCGCGATGACCAGTGTGTACACGGGCAGCCGCGCCGAGCAGGTGGTCAGGGGCACGACCATCATGGTCAGCAGCCGGTCGCGCTGCCGCTCCATGGTGCGCGTGGCCAGGATGGCCGGAACGGCGCAGGCGAAACCCGAGAGCATGGGCACGAAGGCGCGGCCGTGCAGGCCGAGCGCCTTCATCACGCGGTCCATCAGGTAGGCCACGCGCGCCATGTAGCCGGAGTCCTCGAGCAGCCCGATGAAGAAGAAGAGCAGCAGGATCTGCGGCAGGAACACGACCACGTTGCCGACGCCGCCGATCACGCCTTCGGTCACGAGGTCGCGCAGCTTGCCGTCCGGGAAGGCCCCGCTGACGAACCCCGAGAGCGCGGCGAAGACGTCCTCGATCGCGCCGATCATCGGCTCCGACCACGAGAACAGTGCCTGGAACACCACGAACATGAGCAGCACGAACGCCAGGAGCCCGCTCACGGGATGCAAGAGCACCCGGTCGGCGCGCTCGCTGAGCTTGCGCTTGGGTGGGTGCGGGTTGGGTTGATCGAACAGGAGCGGCAGCTTCTGGTCGATGAAGGCGTAACGCGCGGCGATGATGTCGTGATCGAGGTCGCGCTCGCTCGCCTGGCGGCGGATCTCGGCGCAGCGCTCACGCAGCTCCGCGGGCACGCCCTCGAGCTCGTCGTCTTCTTCCACGCTGGTGAGCGCCCAGAACGCGAGCGCGCGGTCGCGCTCCACGCTGCCGCGCCAGCTCCGGGGCAGGGCGTCTGCCAGCCGATCCGCCAGGGCCACGAGCTCGCGCTCGTAGCCGACGTGCACGCGCGCGCGCGGCCGCTCTTGGAGCGCGCCCTGGATGGCCTGGGAGAGCTCGGCGAGACCCGTGCCGCGGCGCCCGTCCGTGGCCACGCACGGTACGCCGAGCAAGCGTCCGAGCTCACGAGCGTCGGGCGGATTTTCCGCGACCTCGTCGATCATGTTCAGCGCGATGACGAGCGGCACGGAGAGCTCGCACAGCTGCACCGCGAGGTAGAGGTTGCGCGCCAGCTGCCCGGCGTCGACCACCAGCACGCACAGGTCGGGCGTGGGGTTGTCGTTCAGGCCGAGGATGGCCGAGAGCGCGATCTGCTCTTCGGCAGAGCGCGCCGAGAGGGAGTAGGCGCCGGGGACGTCGACGATCTCCACGCCCTCGTTGCCGCGGCGGCCAGAGAGCTTGCCGCTCCGGCGCTCGACCGTCACACCCGGGTAGTTGCCGATGCGCGCGTTCTCGCCCGTCAGCCGGTTGAAGAGGGTGGTCTTGCCGACGTTCGGGTTGCCGACGACGAGCACGAGCGGCGTGCGCTGGCCGCCGCTTTCGCCGGGCGCGGGGGCAGGGGCCTGCTCCGCGCTGGCCGCTGCGCTCACGGGACGCTCTCGGAGGCGGCGAGGGGGGCGCGAGGCAGCGCCGGCTTTTCCTGTCGCGCGTGCTCGAGCTCGCGGACCTCGATGGCGCTCGCCTCCGCCCGGCGAATGGACAGGCTCGAACCCCGTACCAGGAGCTCGATCGGATCGCCGAGCGGCGCGACGCCCATCACTTGCACACGCGTGCCGGGCACGAGGCCGAGCTCCATCAGGCGGCGTCGGTAGGACCTCTCGCCCCCGACCCGGTCCACCGTGACGATCGTTCCAACGCTAGTTTCCGCAAGCGACATAACCGGCTTCAGGCTAGCGCCAATGAAAACGAATTTCAAATTCAGCTCGAGGCCGGGCGAGGATCCGGCGGATTTCCCGGCCGGCCCTCAGCGCAGCCGCGCCATGGCGTTCTTCACGCTGTCGCGCAGGCGCGTCGCGTCGGTCGTGACGGGCAGGACCCTGAGCAGCTCGCGCAGCGCTTCCAGCATCTCGCCGGCGCTGGCGAAGCGGCGGCCCGGGTCGCGCTCCAGGGCACGGTGGACCACGCGCGCGAGCGTCAGCGGTACGTTCGGGCGTTTCATGCCGATCAACGGGACGCGCGCGTCGCGCACGAGCAGAGCGGCGGCGACGTCGTTTTCGGCGGCGAACAGCCGCTGCATGGTCAGAGCTTCCCAGAGCACGATGCCGACGCCGAACAGATCGCTCTGTACGCTGGGCGAATGGCCCTGCACGAGCTCGGGCGCCAGGTAGCTGACCTTGCCCTTGACCACGTTGGCCTGCGTCATGCGACCGCGGTCCATGGCGCGCGCCAGCCCGAAGTCCGCGAGCTTCACCACGCCGAGCTCGTCGAGCAAGATATTGGGCGGCGTGACGTCTCGGTGCAGCACCGGCGACGGCTTGCCGGAATGATCGAGTCTGCCGTGCGCCGCGTCGAGCGCGCGCAGGATCTCCATGCCGATGGCCGCGACCAGCTCCCAGGGCGTCTCGGTCTTGGACATCGCGTGCGCGTTGACCCAGTTGCCGAGGTGCAGACCCTCGACCAGCTCGGTCACGAGGTAGTAGTCGCCGCCCTCGTCCACGCCGAAGTCCAGCACCGTGACGATGTTGGGGTGGCGCAGCAGGCTGCCGACGCGCGCCTCCTCGACGAACATGGCGATCACTTCGGGCGACCCTCGCAGGGTGGGCTCGATGCG
>DATLIL010000316.1:0-5992 GCA_035539475.1 Polyangiaceae bacterium | reverse complement strand
CATCAACGTCTGTTACGACCTCCAGTTCCCGGAATCGGCCGCGGCCGCGAGCGAAGCAGGTGCAGAGCTCCTGGCCTGCCCTTGCAACAACCTGCTGCGTCCAACCACGGCCGAGGAGTGGAAGCTCCGTCACAACCAGATTCGAAGCGAACGCGCACGAGAGGCCCGCGGTTGGATCTTGTCGTCCGACGTCACGGGGGAGCATGAGGGCCGCATCGCCCTTGGCCCAACGGCTCTCATCGATCCCGAGGGCACGGTCGTTGCCCAGGTACCGTTGATGACGACGGGGCTGCTCGTCGTGGAACCTCACATCGAGCGACTTGCGCCAGCGCAAGTGATCGGGAACTGAGGCCCGTGCATGGCTACCGTTTCGGTACGAGCTGGGAACGTTTCTGATCTCGCGGCGCTGATCGCGGTGAATACCGAGATCCAGGCGCTGCATTTCGCGAACCGGCCGGACCAGTTCAAGCCGGTCGACGGGGTCGCGATCGAGCGCTGGTTCGTCGAGCTCTTCCAGAATCCAGCGGCCAGCGTCTGGGTCGCGCAGCTCGACGAGCGGGTGGTCGGCTACGCCGTGGTCATCCGTTGCTCGAGACCCGAGGGGCCGTATTGCCCGGCTCGAGCCTGGTGGGATCTCGATCAGGTCGGAGTCCTGGCGGAGCAACGTCGCACGGGCGTCTGCCGTGCTCTCGTCGAGCGAGTGCTGCAGGCCGCCAGCGCGGAGAACGTCGCGGCGCTGGAGCTGAGCTCGTGGAACTTCAACGAGACCGCGCAGGACGCGTTTCGGAGCCTGGGCTTCGTGCCCAAAGTCACACGCTTCGAGCTCAGCGTGAAGTCCAGCACGACCTGATTTTGAACGCGGCAGGCGGTGAGCTTGCCCGCCGCGTTCCCCAAACCAAACAACCAGCTAGCTCAGACGAGCAGCTCGGCGATCTGGACGGCGTTGAGGGCGGCGCCCTTGCGCAGGTTGTCGGCGACGACCCAGAGGTTGATCGCGCCGGGGACGGCGAGATCGTTGCGCACGCGGCCGACGTAGACCGGATCGGTGTCGGCGGCAGCGAGCGGCTGGGGCTCGGCGCCGGGCTTGTACTCGCCCTCGAAGAGCACGATGCCAGGGGCGCCGCGCAGGAGCTCGATGGCGCGGGCGGCGGTCATGGGCTGGTGGAACTGCACGTGGACGGCTTCGGAGTGACCGCTGACGACGGGCACGCGCACGCAGGTCGGCGTCACGCCGATGCTCTCGTCGCCCATGATCTTGCGCGTCTCGAAGACCATCTTGAGCTCTTCTTCGGAGTAGCCGTCAGTGCCCGGCTTCCAGTCGCTGCCGACGTTCATGGCCATCTGCTGCGGGAAGATTTTGACCTCGGGCTTGCCGCCGGCCGCGATGGTCTTGATCTGCGCGCGCAGCTCGTCGACCGCCGCCTGACCCTTGCCGCTCGTGGCCTGGTAGGTGGAGACGACGATGTGCTTGATGCGCGCGGCGTCGTGCAGCGGCTTGAGCGCGACCACCATCTGGATGGTGCTGCAGTTGGGGTTCGCGATGATGCCCTTGGGGCGGGTATCGATCGACTTCGGGTTCACCTCGGGCACGCACAGCGGGACATCGGGGTCCATGCGCCAGGCGCTCGAGTTGTCGATCACCACGGCGCCGGCGGCGGCGGCGATCGGTGCGAACTCCTTGGACGGCGTGGCGCCTGCGCTGAAGAGCGCGATGTTGACGCCCTTGAACGCCTCGGGCGCCAGCTTCTCGACCACCACCTCGCTGCCGTTGTAGGGCAACTTCGTGCCCGCCGAGCGCTCCGAGGCCAGCGCGACGACGCGCTTGGCCGGGAAGTTCCGGCGTTCGAGGGTACGAAGCATCTCGCGACCAACGGCTCCGGTCGCGCCAACTACGGCAACGGTCGTCATGACGGTGATTCTCCTGAAGCCCTGAAAAAGGGGCTCGAAGGTCTAACCTTTTCGCGGCCGGGGCGCCAACGCCAAAGCGCTGGTCAGTCCTTCATCTGCTCGGTCAGATAGTTCTCGCGGCCGAGCTCGGCGATGAGGTGGAGCTGGGTTTCCAGCCAGTCGATCGCCTCCTCCTCGTTGTGGAGGATCTTCTCGAGCAGGTGGCGCGTGCCGTGGTCGTTCTTCTGGTTCGTCAGCACGATGCCGCGCGTCAAACGCTCGCGGGCCGCGAGCTCGAGCTCGAGGTCGATCTTGTGCATTTCCACCGGCTCTTCGCCGACCTTGACCGGGAAGAGGCGCTGCATGTTGGGGACACCCTCGAGGAAGAGGATGCGGTCGATGATCTCATCGGCGTGCTTCATCTCCTCGATCGACTCGTCCCACTTCTGCTTGGCGAGCCGCTTGTAGCCGAAGTTCTTCAGCATCTTGGCGTGGATGAAGTACTGGTTGATCGCGGTCAGCTCCGCGGTGAGAACCTCGTTCAGGAGCTCGATAACGTCAGCATCGCCACGCATGCGGCGCATCCTAGATGAGGGCAGCCCAGCTTGCGACACGGGAGACAATGCCCCCGATCCGGCCCCACGTCCGGCCCGGATTTGGCGGACTTTCACTACGCTGAAATGCGCAAGCCAATGGAAGGACGGGGGAATCCGGCGCTAGATGAAATTGATGTTGAAAGTCGTTTTCAATTAGGTCATCTTGGCTCCCGAGGTTTCAGTCGAGTGCTTGTCTGTCATTGCCGCGCAGTTTGCGACCGAGTGATCCGCCAATGCGTTCGTGCTGGAACGACGTCCCTCGAGGAAATCGGGGACGCTTGCGGCGCCGGTACCAAGTGCGGCGGCTGCCATGACGCCATCCTGGACATCATCGACGACGTCGCCGCCGAGCCGGCCCACCTGGTCACCGAGGTCCCGCCGCCGGCCGCCCACAGCCCTGGCCTGCGCCGGCTGCCGGTGATCACGTCCGACGACCTTTCGGAAGTAGCCTGATCGACAGTTCAGCCCGCCGGGTGGGGTGCGCTTTCGCGATCGGGTCACTATATTGCCGCCAGGTGCGACGGCCATGGCCATGTCGGCGACTACCATCGATCCCGATCTTGCGCGGCTGGATCTCGACGACGAGATTCAGCGGCTGAAACGCGAACGTAACGCCATCCTGCTGGCTCACTACTACCAGGAGAGTGAGATTCAGGACGTTGCCGACTTCATCGGCGACTCGCTGCAGCTGGCGCAGGCGGCGCAGAAGACGACCGCGGACGTCATCCTCTTCGCCGGCGTTCACTTCATGGCCGAGACGGCCAAGATCCTGAACCCCGAGCGCATCGTGCTGGTGCCCGACATGAAGGCAGGCTGCTCGCTCGCCGACAGCGCGCCGGTCGACCGCTTCCGGGCGTGGAAGGCGCGTCACCCGGGCTCGGTGGTGATCAGCTACATCAACTGCTCGGCCGAGGTGAAGGCCGAGAGCGACTACATCTGCACCTCGAGCAACGCCGAAAAGATCGTGCGCGCGATGCCGCCGGAGCAGACCATCTTGTTCGCGCCGGACAAGAACCTCGGCCGCTACCTGATCAAGAAGACGGGACGCGACATGGTGCTCTGGCAGGGCAGCTGCATCGTCCACGAGACGTTCAGCACGCGCAAGCTCGAGGCCATCAAGCGCGAGCACCCGCACGCCAAGATCATCGCGCACCCGGAGTGCGAGGAGCCGCTGCTCGCCATGAGCGACTTCATCGGCTCGACCGCCGCGCTGCTGAAGTACGTGGAGACCGACTCGGCCGACGCTTTCATCGTGGCGACGGAGCCGGGCATCCTGCACCAGATGCAGAAGCGCGCGCCGCACAAGCAGCTCATCCCCGCGCCGCCGGAGGGCAACTGCGCCTGCAACGAGTGCCCGTTCATGCGCCTGAACACGCCGGAGAAGGTCTACCTGGCGCTGCGCGATCTCGAGCCGCGGCTGGAGATGCCCGAGGAGCTCCGTCTGCGCGCCAAGCTGCCGCTCGATCGCATGCTGGCGCTGAGCTAGTCAGGGCGCGTCGCTTCGCGCACAACGAAAGCCGACCGAGCGGTTCTCGAGCAGCGGATCGCGTCCGGAGCGAGCCGCAGCGCGAAGCTCGGGAAAGCGGCCGCGCCAGGAGCCGCCTCGAACCGAGCGAAACGCATCCCCGCGTCCGGGCTCGAGGGCGATGGGATCCCGGAGCGTGCCCTGTGTGGCCCAGGGCGCCTCGTCTTGCTCCGTCAACCAGTCGAGCGTCCATTCGCTGAGGTTGCCGGCGAGATCCTCGACGGTTCGGCCGTTGTCTCCGGCAATGCGGTCGCGCGTGCCGCTGCCGGGCGGAAGCACCCCACCGATGCTCGCTGGTGGTCGGCATGCGTCATCGAAGGCCGCGTAGACGCCGAGGCCGGCTCGAGCGACCACGACCGCCGGGTGTTCCTTGTCGTCGCATTCCGGGGCATCGTTCCCCCAGACGTAGAGATTCTCGCGACCACGCCCGCTGGCCACGAACTCGAGCATCACCTCGCTGGGCAGGTCCTTGCCCCGCAGCTGACAATAGGCGCGCGCGGTGGACCAGATGACTGCGTTCACGGGTAGCGCGGCGTGTGTGTCGTCCGGATCAGCGGGATGGCGAGCTCGCGTGAACGTCGCGAAGTCGTTGCGATCGGCTGCGTCGGACTTGCCGCTCCATTCGGAGGGCAGGACCTCGCCGCGCTGCTCGAGCTCGTCCGCAAGCTCGCGAAACGCGCCCACGGTGACCTCCGTCTCGTCGAGGTAGAACGGCGAGACGACGACCAGGCGTTCCTGATCGGAGTCCAACATCTCCGGGCTGCCGCGCAGGGCCTTGTCGCCCATCCAGAAGGCGCCTCCCGGGATGCAGACTTCGCCAGGGCCCGCCTCGGCCGAGCAAGCCACGGTCGCAGCGCCTGCCCAGCTGCCCGCCAGCGACGTCACGGGCGGCTCGGATTCAGCGGGCAGCGGCGCTGGCGTGCCCTGGGGCACGCCGGTGTCGTCGACGCGGAGCGAGATGAACACGTTCTGGATGCCTTCGTCCTGAACCGCGGGCAGGCTCACGTTGCTCTCGATCGTTCCGCTCGTCTGCGGCTTGCCAGCGACTATGCGATCGCCGCGAAACAGCTGAACCCGCACGACGAGATCCTCGTCGTACGGTTCCGGCGCGATGCCGATCGAGACGGGACCGCCTGCAAACAAGCCCGTGTGTACGGGAAAGTCGCGCTCCGCCAGCGCGATGACGTCCGGCAGCACCTCGGAGCCTCGCCTCACCTCGAAGCGCAGACGGTCGAAAAGCCAGGGTGGCGAGCCCGTCTCGGCCGCAGCGCCGGGCGGTGGAGGCAATGGCGCGTCCGTATCGACGTAGAGCAGGATCTGCCCCGTGGGCGGCAGCGTCTCGACTTCGCCGCCGCAGCCCGCGAGCGCGAGTGCGACGAGGACGGTGGCGCTCGTGAGCTTCATTCGGCCGCTCCCGGGTAACGGCAACGGAACCCCACCGACGGGTCGATGCCGGCGGTAGCGCCTCCGATACGCGATGCAGCTCGGGTACGGCCCGCCGGATCACGCCATGAACCGCCCATGATCGTGTGCAGCGGCGCCTCGTCTTCCCAGCAGCGCGGCGAGCGCAGCGGCTGCGATTGCCAGCAAGCGTCGTCATACGCGCGGTGACTGTCGAGCGTCCACTCCGCCAGGCTGCCGCCTAGCCCAACGAGGCCCGACCGAGTGACGTCGTGTGTTGCCCACGGCTCCCTGTCCACCGCCACGAGACCGATGCCGAGGCCCGCATCGCGACATTCGATGCTGCCATTGCGGGTGTCGATCCAGCGTCCGAAGAGCGCGTGCTCGCACTCTGGCGCCGCCTCGCCCCAGGGATACAGCGTCTCGAAGGTACGACCGTGAGCCGCGGCAGCGTACTCGCGCTCGGCGACGGTCGGCAGATCGCCGCCGTCGAAACGGCACAGCGCCCGCGCCGTCAGCCACGAGACACAAGACAGCGGCAGGTCTTCCTGACCTTCGTGCAGGCTGTCGCCGGCGACCGTCT
>DATLIL010000315.1:0-4696 GCA_035539475.1 Polyangiaceae bacterium | reverse complement strand
CGTTACGAGCGAGAGCAGCGGCGACCGTGAACTGGTCACCGGTGACCTGCATGCCGTCGCCGGAATCGCCGCAGAAACGAACGACTGCGCCTCGGATCACTTCGCGCGAAGCGGTGGTGCTTTCGGTGGTGGTCATGGCTTCGAAACATCTACGAAAGGAAGGGGATCTTTGCCCTCGGGCGGGAATTGTCAAGTTACCCGATAGGGAATCCGTAAATCCCGCCGGCTGGTCTAAAATCGAGAAAGACTTCTGCACTTCCTGGCGTCAGGGGGCAAGAGCAGGAGCCGGCTGAGTCTGGCCCGACGCCGGGCCGGACGCTAGTCGGCTGGCAGGACTCAGGAGGTCGGCGCGGCGTGCCGGTCCAGGAGCTGGCCCATGCGGGGAGCCGCGGCCTCGACCTGCTTCTTCGCCATGGGCCGGAGCTTTTCGTAGGTGCTCTTGATCACGGCCCGCTGAGCCTTGGCGGCTCGCTTGTCGGTGACCGCCAGGAGGGCGTCGGCGGCCCGGCCGGAGTTGTCCACCAGGTGACGGCTAGCGAGCTTTTTTTGCTCGGCAGCCTCCTGGTAGATGGGATTCAGGGACTCCAGGAAGTCGTCGAGCAGGTGGTCCACGACCTCCTTCAGAAAGCCTGGTTTGATGCTCTTGACCACCTTGTAGGCCCCTTTGACGGCCAGGCCGCTGATGCCGCCCTTGTCCGCCACCTCGTCGTCGAGGACCTTGAGGCCGTCTTCGATCAGCCGATCCCGCTTTTCGCCGGCGCCCAGTTGCTCTCGGAGACTCAACATGGCGGTCGCTATACACCGCTTTGGGCCGATTTTGGAGTCGACGGCACTCCCGACTCAACAAGCCCTCTGGCGCCCGGGGGCGCAATGGGGCAAAAACCCAAGGAGAAGCCGGCGCTGCCGCTGAGCCGTGTTTCCCCGGGGTAAGGTTTCCCTGAACCCTCCTGCGTTTCCGTTGATGTCCGAAGAGCTCACCCAAGGTTCCTGGCTTGGAGATTGCGAGCTTGTGCTGCGTATCGGGCGCGGAGGCATGGCCACGGTCTGGGTGGCGCGCGAACACAACAAGGAAGCCAAGGACGATCGCCTGGTCGCCGTGAAGGCAATGCTGCCCGACCTGGCTGACGAACCCGAGTTCGTCACGATGTTCATCGACGAGGTGCGCCTGGTGCGCGCCATTCGCCACCCGAACGTGGTGAAGATCTACGACGTCGGCGAGCACGAGGGCATCATGTGGATGTCCATGGAATGGGTGGAGGGGGAGTCGCTCCACACGATCATCGCCGAAGCGGGCAAGCGCAGGGCCATCCCGCCAGAGATGGCGGTGCGCATGATCGCCGACGCCGCCGCAGGTCTGCACGCTGCGCACGAGCTACGCGATCACGACGGTACACCCAAGGGCGTGGTGCATCGCGACGTCTCGCCGCACAACATCCTGATCGGCACGAACGGCATCGTAAAGATCGTGGATTTCGGCGTGGCCAAGGCCGTGGGCCGCGTCAGTGAGGCGACCCGTGCCGGGCAGCTCAAGGGCAAGTTCGGCTACATGTCGCCCGAGCAGGCCCTGGGCAAACCGGTCGACCGCCGTAGTGACATCTTTTCTCTGGGCATCGTGCTGTTCGAGCTGACGACCAGCCGGCGCCTGTTCCGCGGCGAGAGCGACGTCGACACGCTGAGGCTGATCATCTCGGGCCAGATCCCGAAGCCCAGCGCGATCGATGCGAAGTACCCGCCGGAGCTCGAGCGCATCGTGATGAAGGCGCTCGAGCGCGAGCCCGAGAAGCGCTACCAGTCAGCCGCAGAGCTCGAGCAGGACCTGCGCGCCTACCTCAAGCTCAAGCAGATCGTGGTGCCGGAGAGCGGCATCGCCGGACTCATCAAACGAGTGATCGGCGAGCGTATCGAGCAGCGGCGCAAGGCCGTGCGCGCCGCCCTCAGGGCCCTGGCGGCGGGGGCACGCACGGCTCAGGCCGAGCTGCTCTCACCCGAGCCGGCCTTCACGCCCACGGGCCAGGACAAGATCACCGTGACGGGCGTCAGCGTCGTCACCGGCACCGGATTGAGCGGCATCAGCGCCGTGAGCGGCTCCAAGGCCGGCAGCCCTAGCTCGCAGCCCGTGCGGCGCTCGTCGCAGCCGTCGGAGTCGATGAACCGGCTGGCGGTCGCCGGTTACATCATCGGCGCGGCCGGCCTGGCCATTGCCGTGATCGTGCTGGTCCTGATGAATCGCTGAATTTTCGCCGGGTTGCTGGCGACCTCGCCGCTCGCCCGGACACTCTTTCTTTTCGACAAGCGCGCCGGCTCATCTAGATTCTGAGGTAGCCCGGCCGTTAGGGGCCGGTGGAGGCAGTCACGACTCAGTCAGGGCTCGAAACCCGAACCAGCAGAGAGGGCAGCGACGATCTGCCCGAAGCGGAGCAGCCGCGCCGCCTCGGCAAGATCCTCGTCGTCGATGACCAGCGCAACATGCGGACGACGCTGGCCATGATGCTGCGCGGTATCAACTACGAGGTCGACGAGGGCGCCGACGGCGTGCGCGGGCGCGACATGGGCGCGACGGGTGCCTATGACGTCGTGATCACCGATCTACGGATGGGCGAGCTCGACGGGATGGAGGTGCTGCGCGCGATCAAGGAGGCGCAGCCGATGACCGAGGTCATCGTGATGACCGCCTACGGCACGATCGAGAGCGCGGTCGAGGCCATGCGCACGGGCGCCTTCGACTACATCCAGAAGCCGTTCACCGAGCAGGAGCTGCTGGTCAAGGTCAGCAAGGCCATGGAGAGCAGGCGCCTGCACGGCCAGTTCCAGCTCTTCGCCCAGGAGTTCAAGGAGCGCTATCACCTGGAGAAGATCGTGGGCCGTTCGGTCGCGATCCGCAGCGTGATGACGCGCGTGGTCAAGATCGCGCCGACCGACGCGACCGTGCTGATCACCGGCGAGAGCGGCACTGGCAAGGAGCTCGTGGCGCGTGCCGTGCACGCCAACAGCAAGCGCAGTCATCGCCCGTTCGTCACCGTCAACTGCGCGGCGATCAGCGAGACGTTGCTCGAAAGTGAGCTGTTCGGGCATTCGCGCGGGGCCTTCACGGGCGCCGTGGCGGCGCGCAAGGGCCTGTTCGAGGAAGCCGACGGCGGCACGTTCTTCTTCGACGAGATCGCGGAGACGCCACCCGCGTTCCAGGCGAAGCTGCTGCGCGCGATCCAGGAGGGCGAGATCCGCCGCCTCGGCGACAACAAGCCGGTGCAGGTCGACGTGCGCATCATCGCCGCGACGAACCAGGACCTGCAGGAGGCGATCGCGGAGAAGCGCTTCCGCCAGGACCTCTACTATCGCCTCAACGTCGCGCGTTTCATGCTCCCGGGGCTGCGCGAGCGCCGCGAGGACATCCCGCTCCTCGCCGAGTTCTTCAAGGAGAAGTACGCGAAGAAGATGCGGCGTCGCGTCGAGTTCGGCGAAGGCGTCGTCGACTACCTCACGCGCTACGAGTTCCCCGGCAACGTGCGCGAGCTCGAGAACATGGTGGAGCAGGGCGTCGCGCTCGCGGTCGACGGCAAGGTGCGCCTCGAGGACATCGTGCCGCTCGAGCAGCAGTCGAAGCCCGCATCGGTGCCGTCGAGCAGCGGGGGAGGGCAGACGCTGCAGGACGTGGTCGATCGCGCCGAGCGCGATGCGATCCAGAACGTCCTGCGCGACGTGGACGGCAACAAGGAGAAGGCGGCGGAGGCGCTGGGCCTCTCCGCGACGACCCTGTGGCGCAAGATGAAGCGCCTCAACGTGCACAGCTGACCGATCGGTCAGTCGCTTTCAGAGTTGAAAGCGCCCGGTCCGTCCGCGTTGCAGTCGTGCGGCGGCTCTGATGTGCGCTCCGCGATTTTCAACGGTTTTTCGGATGGCACATCACCTGCTGAACGGCTGAGCCAGGGAGGCCGCGCTCCGTGGCTGCCCCCCCAGACCCCCGGGGCGCGCTCCTCCCGCTTTTTTCGCTCTTGCACCGTCTTCCCTCATCTCTCGGGCCGACCTCGCAGCGCGAGCCGACGCCCGCAGGAGAACCGCCGGACGTGGTGGGAGTCACTGCACCGCACATCCTCATCGTCGACGACGAAGAGAACCATCGTCGCAGCCTCGCGATCGGGCTGCGCCTCGAGGGCTTCGTCGTCAGCGAGGCGCGCGATGGCGAGCACGCGCTCGAATGGCTCGAGCACAACGTGCCCGACATCGCGATCGTCGACCTCATGATGCCGGGCATCAACGGCCTCGATCTCGCGCGGCGCATGCGCATGCGTCACCCCGACGTGCGCGTGGTGCTGACGAGCGCCTACCACCTCACCGAGCGCCAGATCGAGCGCGCGGCGGTCGGTGCGATCGGGTTCGTGCCGAAGCCGTACTCGATGGACGAGCTCGCGGGCTTCCTCCGCGCGAAGCTCTCACGCCGCTCCAGCGCTCCCGCGCTCTGACGCCGGCTACTCTCGGCGCAGGCCGAGCGCGCGCATCTTCTTGTGCAGGTTCGTGCGCTCGACGCCGAGCAGCGTCGCGGCCTTCGAGATGTTCCACTCGCACGCGCGCAGCGTGGAGAGGATGTACTCGCGCTCGGCGCGATCGCGGTGCTCGCGCAGGGTCTCGCCACTGCTCGACGAGCTCGCGGGCGGCGGCGACGACGCGGGCGCGCTCCCGCTCGACGAGGGCGGCATCGAGA
>DATLIL010000314.1:0-7791 GCA_035539475.1 Polyangiaceae bacterium | reverse complement strand
CGGTGGAGTCAGCGGCGTCAGCGCCGGGAGCACCTCCGGCGGCGGCGTCTGGCTCGCGTCGCGCTCGAGCAGCGAGCTCGATGCCGAGGTCGTCGCGTCGCCTGGCAGCGTCCCCGTCGCGACCACGACGCCTGCGCCCACCGGCTCGGCGCCGCCGGAGGTGCTCCCGGCGCTGACGCCGCTGACTCCACCGTCAGCGGACGCCGTCCCTCCGGCGCTCCCTTCGAGCAGCGTCCGCGCAGTGCCGGCCGCGCCTCCAGCCCGCCGACCTCCGCAGACTGTAAAGCCAAAATCGACGGCCGTTGTCCTCCCCGATGATCGCAACTAGTGCCGCTTCGCTGATGTTGCGCCGAGCCTCTCCTTTCTTGCTGACGCTGGGTCTCGTCTTCGCGCCCGCGCTGGCCAGCGCGCAGTCCGACTCCGCGGCGGCGCAATCGCTGTTCGACTCCGGCAAGGAGCTGATGAAGGCCGGCAAGTTCGCCGAGGCCTGCGCCAAGCTCGAAAAGAGTCAGGCGCTCGATCCGGCTGGCGGCACGCTGCTCCACCTCGCCAGCTGTCGCGAGCAGGAGGGCAAGCTCGCCAGCGCCTGGGCCCACTACAACGAAGCGCTGAGCGCCGCCCGGCGTGACCGGCGCAGCGATCGCGAGACGATCGCCGCTCAGAAGGTGAAGGAGCTCGCTCCGCGCCTCGCGCGGCTGACGATCGTCGTCGAAGCACCCGTCACCGGGCTCGAGGTGAAGCGCGGCGGCTCGGTCGTGGACCCCGCGCTGCTCGGCACGGCGCTACCGATCGATCGCGGTGAGTACGAGATCGTCGCCAGCGCGCCGGGTTACCTCACCAGCAGCCAGAAGGTGCTGGTCGCTCGTGACGGCGAGGCCGTGACCGTGAAGCTCCCCGCGCTCAAGGCTGCACCCGCGGAGGCGTCGTCGCCAGCGCCCGCGGCGGCTCCGGCCGCGTCGCCGAGCACCACACCCGCACCAGCGACCAGCCCACCGCCGGAAGAAGAAGCGCCCAGCGGGAGCCCCGTGAAGCGCACCGTCGGCATCGTGATGATGGGCACCGGCGCGGCTGCGGTCGTGGCTGGCGGCGTGTTCGGCTTCCTCTCCATGGACAAGGCGAGCACCGGCAAAGACCACTGCACCTTCGGCGCCAGCGGCGACGAGTGCGACGACGAAGGCTACGACGCGCGCAAGAACGCGCTCACCTACGGCAACGTCTCGACCATCTTGATCCCGGCGGGACTCGTGATCGGAGGGGTGGGGGCATTTCTGTTCGTCACTTCTCCCAAGACGTCCGGCGCGAGCGGGCGCTCACACCGAGTGACGCCCGTCATTGGTCGGGGCCTCGGCGGCGTCGAAGTCAGCGGGGTGTTTTGATGACGCAGCGTGGTTCCTGGCTGCTCGGAGTCGTCCTGCTGGGCGCGTGCAACACGATCCTCGGCAACGAGGAGCCGGTGCGCTTTCAGGGCGACACCACGGGCGGCAGCGCGAACAAGGGCGGCTCGACCAGCGCCGGCACGGCCGGAAGCTCGCGCGACGCCGGTGAGCCGGGCCCGGGCGGCAGCGTCAACGGCGGAGCCCGCGCGCAGGGCGGTGGCGGCAATGGCTCGGCGGGCGAAGGCGGCGAGGGCGGCGGCGAGCCCATGGGCAGCGACTTCGCGCCATGCAACCCGACCGACGAAGCCCTCGAAGAGTTCGGCTTCTTCGTCTCACCCGACGGCGTCGACAACGGCAGCGACGGCAGCAAGGAGGACCCCTTCCAGACCATTCAGTACGCGCTCGAGCGCGCGGACGTGGCTGGCAAAGCGGTCGTCTTCGTGGCCGAAGGCACCTACGACGAGGCGATCCACATCGGGGAGGACACCGGTGGCGGGGTCACGCTCGAAGGCGGCTGGATCCGCGACGGCGCTACCTGGACCAAGGACTGCGAGCCGGACTTCGTCTCGCGCACGCTGATCGCTTCGCCCACCAACATCGGTGTCCTCGTCACCGGCACGACGGCGACCACGGCGATCGAGCACCTGACGATCATGACCAAGGCGGTCGGCAACTCGCCCGTGGACGGCCCCGGCGAGAGCATGTACGGCCTCTTCGTCACCGGTGACAACACGGACTTCCGCCTGATGGGCGTGACGGTGCTGGCCGGTGACGGCGGTATGGGCGGTCCAGTTTCGGCGCCGGAACAGGTCGGTGCGCTCGCGTGTGACGGCATCTCGGACTGCGGCGTCGATCCCACGCCTCCGCCAGGCGGCGTAGGCAACGCAGGACTCGATGCGCCCACCACGGGCAGTTTCGGCCCCTCTGGCTACGGCGTGCTGCCCGGCGAAGCCGGAACCAATGGAGATGCGGGCGACAGCGGCGCCGTCGGCCAGCCGGGCCAGGAGGGGCTCTGCGACGACGCCTGCGACTGCAGCTGTACGACGGGCTGCGGCGCTTGCGGTAGCCCCGAGACCACTTACGGTCCCACCGGTCGTTGCGGTTGCGGCGGCGCAGGCGGTGTCGGCGGTCCCGGCGGCCCGGGCGGCGGCGCTTCGATCGCGGTCTTCCTGGCCGGCGACAACCTTTACACCGATCTTGCCTACGTCACGCTCTCGGCCGGCCTGGGTGGTGACGGCGCCCAGGGTGCGCCGGGAGGCCTCGGCGGCGACGCCACCGCGCCCGCGTTCGTGGGGCCGGCGACCTGCCGCACCGGTTGCTCCACCGCGACCGTCTGCGGGAGCAACGACTGCGTGGCGCAGGAGACGCAGCTCTCGCCGGGAACCGAGGGCAGCTGGGGCGCCGTCGGCGGCCAGGGTGGTCCCGGCGGCGGCGGTCCCGGCGGCCCGTCGTACGCGCTCGTCGTCTACAGCTCGACCGGCCAAGCCACCGTCGACCAGACCGTCACCGCGCTCACCTTCGGCGCCCGCGGCAACGGCTTCAACGCCGCCGCCGCGGGCACGGACGGCGAACAGCTCTTCGTCGACTGAAGCCGCCCGCTGGGCTCAGTGACATGGGATTTTTGCGGGTAAAACCGCCTCGATTCTTCCGTTGGACTGCGCACGACCCGTGGTAGAGTCCGCGCATGTTTGCTGGAGCTCTCCGAAAGTTCTCGGTCGTTCTCGCGATTGCGGTCCCCGTTGCGCTCTCCACCGCCGGCTGTGGCGGAGGCGGCCAGGAGGCCAAGCATGCCAACGTCAAGGCTGGCGTGATGCCCGAAGGCGGCGAGTGGCAGGGCGTTTACTACAACGCTCACTACGGCCACCTGCACATGCTGGCGGACGGCGACTCGGTGAACGGTGCCTGGAAGACGCCGATGGGCGACTTCGGCGAGCTGCACGGCAAGACCGAGGGCAACCTGATGCGCTACGAGTGGACCGAGCGCCGCATCGGGGCCGTCGGCAAGGATGCCGAGAAGCACGGCAAGGGTTACTTCCTCTACCTCGAGCCCAAGGCGGGCGAGGCCCACGAGATCCACGGCGAGTGGGGCGAGGGTGAGAGCGACGCCGGCAACGGCTGGGAAGCCGTGAAGCAGAAGAACGTTCCGCCCGATCTCGACAGCCAGCGGCCTGACGAGTACGAGGGCCAGGTCTCCGGCGGCGGCTGGGACGAAGAGAAAGAACAAGCTCCGTCCGGCGGCAGCAAAGACGAAGAAGTCACCGCGCCGGAATGACGAGCGCCGTTTTCGCGATCTGGATTCCGTTCAGTGCCGGGTGAAGCTCAAAAGGGTCTGACGTTCCGGGAGCCGCCGATCTTCGAGCGTGGCGCTCCTGGACGAACGGCGGTTTCGCTGCCTCCGCTCGACGTGCCGGCGGTCGACGCCAAGGCGGCGCTCGGTGCGCTCGCGCGCAAGCGACCGGCGGGTTTACCCGAGGTGAGCGAGCCCGAGGCGGTGCGCCACTTCGTGCGCCTGAGCCAGTGGAACTTCAGCATCGACACGCAGTTTTACCCGCTGGGGTCGTGCACCATGAAGCACAACCCCAAGGTGAACGAGTGGGCGGCGCGCCTCGACGGCTTCGCCAAGGTCCACCCGCTCATGCCCCAGTCGCTGGTGCAGGGCGCGCTCGAAGTGATGGTCCGGCTCGAGCGTCTGCTGGCCGAGATCGTCGGCATGGACGGCGTCAGCCTCCAGCCCGCGGCCGGCGCGCAGGGTGAGCTCACCGGGCTGATGATGATCCGGGCCTACCACCACTCGCGCGGGCGCTCGCCGCGCAAGGTGTTCATCCCGGACAGCGCTCACGGCACGAACCCCGCGAGCTGCGCGCTCAACGGCTTCGACGCGGTGCCGTTCCCCTCGGGCAGCGCCGGCGTGGCCGAGCCAGAGGCTCTGATCGCGGCCATCGAGGCGACGGGCGGCGAGGTCGCCGGCCTGATGATGACCAACCCGAACACGCTCGGGCTCTACGAGCAGCACCTGCCCAAGCTGTGCGAGCTCGTGCACGCGCGCGGTGGTCTGGTCTACGGCGACGGTGCCAACCTCAACGCCGTCATGGGCCGCGCCCGACCCGGCGACGCCGGCGTCGACGTGATGCAGTTCAACCTGCACAAGACCTTCACCACGCCGCATGGCGGCGGTGGCCCCGGCTCCGGTCCGGTGGCGTTCAAGAGCCTGCTCGAGCCGTTCCAGCCCTCGCCGGTGGTCCGCGCTGTGGGCGATCGCTACGTCATCGAGCACGAGCGGCCGCAGAGCGTCGGTCGCGTGCGCTCGTTCTTCGGCAACTTCGGCATGATGGTCCGCGCCTACGCCTACATCCGCGAGCTCGGCGCCGTCGGCCTCAAGGACGTGACCGACATGGCCGTCCTCAACGCCAACTACATCGCGGCCCGCCTCAAGTCCGAGTACCCGCTGGCCTACGACACGCCGAGCCTGCACGAGGCCGTCTTCACCGACCGCGTGATCGAGGCCAAGACCGGCGTCAAAACCCTCGACATCGCCAAGCGCCTCATCGACTACGGCTTTCATCCGCCGACGGTGTACTTCCCGCTGGTCGTGCGCGGCGCGCTGATGATCGAGCCGACCGAGACCGAGTCCAAGCAGACCATCGACGCCTTCATCGACGCGCTCATCGCCATCAAGCGCGAAGCCGAAGAGACGCCCGAGCTCGTCAAGGCCGCTCCCGAGCTCGCCCGCGTCGGCCGCCTCGACGAGGCGCGTGCGGCGCGCAAGCCGCGCCTGCGCTGGACGCCGGACGCGCCGCCCGAATCCCTGTAGACTGGGACATCTTGAAACCAGCTTCCGTCGTGGCCCTGCTCGTCGTGGGGCTCGCTTTCTTCAGCGCCGGGGGCTGCGCCAGCGAGCAGCCGCTGGGCTGCCAGAAAGATACTGACTGCGCCACCGGCCGCATCTGCGAGTCCGGCGCCTGCACCTGGGCTCCCAACGGCGCCGCCGGCTCTTCGGGCACGAGCTGCGCAGAGACGGGCGAGACCTGCAGCGTCAACGGCGACTGCTGCAACTTCCAGCACCTGGACGGCTTCTGCGTCAGCGGCACCTGCGCCGACCACTGCGGCGCGGACGGCGAGTGCCAGAGCAACTGCTGCGCCCGCACCCAGAACGGCGAGCGTGCCTGCGCTCCCCAGTCGATCTGCGAAGAGGTCTGCGTCGAGACCGGCCAGAGCTGCAGCGTCAACGACGACTGCTGCAACTACCGCGACGGCGCGGGCTACTGCGTCGACGGCATCTGCGCCGACACCTGCTGCGCCGACGAGACCTGCGACATGGGTGCGAGCGAGCAGTGCGCTAGCGGCTGCTGCGCCGGGCTCCAGGGCGGCGACTGGGCCTGCGCTCCCGCCGAATACTGCCCCTGATCCTGGTAGCCGAGCCTTCACGCTATTGACGGCGCCTTTCGAGGCCAGGACTATGTGGGGATCATGAACAAATGGGTGAAGCGCGTCGGGATTGGTGTCGGTGCACTGATTGGCGTCGTGCTCCTGGCGGGCGGCGGGTTCTCGGCCTGGGCGGTCACGACGTTCGAGGGCAGACAGCAGTTTCCCGACGTCGCTCGGCCCGAGCTCAAGGCCAGCACGGATCCCGCGGTCATCGCCGCGGGCAAGTACCTGGTGCACGGCCCCGCGCACTGCTCGCAGTGCCACAGCACGACGGATCGTGACCACCCCGAGAAGGTCAAGGACGCGCCGCTCAAGGGCGGGCTCGAGTTCGCGATGGGCCCGATCGCGACCACCTACGCGCCGAACCTGACCCCGCACGAGACCGGCCTCGGCAAGTTCTCCGACGCGGACATCGCTCGCGTCATCCGGACGGGTGTGAGGCCCGACGGGAGCCTCTCCTTCTTCATGACCATGGCCGCGAGCAAGCCGTCGGACGAGGACGTGATCGCGATCATCTCCTACCTGCGTTCGCTCGAGCCCATCGCCAACCCGGTGCCCGCCGGCGAGTGGAAGCCGCTCGGAAAGATCATCTTCAGCCTGGCCAGCATCGGCCCGGTGAGCGACCCTCCGCCCAAGCACGTTCCGCCCGCGGAAGAGCCGAGCGTCGAGCGAGGTCGCTACCTCTCGAAGAGCATCATGCTGTGCTCGTCGTGCCACACGAAGTTCGACATGGGCTCACTGAAGAGCGTCGGGCCCGAAGCGGGCGGGAGCCTGCCGGACCAGAGTCACGGCAAGGACAGCGACAAGGAGTTCGTCGCTCCGAACCTCACCTCGGATCCCACGGGCATCACGGGTCGCATGGACGAGGCCGCCTTCGTCGCGCGCCTCAAGGCGGGGCGCGCCTTCGCCTCGTCGATCATGCCCTGGGAGGGCTTCCAGAGCGCGAGCGAGAGTGACCTGAAATCGGTCTACCGCTACCTCAAATCGCTCCCGCCGGTGAAGAATGACGTCGGCCCGACCTACCGCGACGTGGGCTGGAAGCCGCCGCAGTAAGCGCCGCGGAATCGTGCCCGAACCAAGGAGCGGGGGTGGCCGGTGTTTCAAGGGCCGTGAAGCTCGCGTTCTGGGTGGCCTCGGTCGGGGCGCTTATCACGGCTTGCGGTGCAGCGCACCTGCCGGCGGAGCCGGAGCTGAAGCCGGCGGCCTTGCCGCTGGGGCTACAGCCCGACGGGTCGGTGGTGCTGCCGCCCGACGACGACCTCCGCATTCCGGCGCTGCATTTCTCTGCGCCGCTGTTCCCTTGCCCGGTGAAAGAGGGAGAATTGGCGTTCCTGGACCTCTCGATCCGAGCGCAGCCGGCGGCCATCGCGTCGAAGCATTTACTGTCGCTGTGCCCGGAGGCCGCGCGTAGCTCTCCGAGCGACCTCGGCGAGGCACTCAGTCGCTGCGCTCACGAGCACTTCAAGTCCCCGGAAATCTGGCAGTCGGAAACGCTGCCAGACGCCGGCTTCTGCGCGCGCACGCTGGGCAGAGGCTGGCAGATGCCCACGGCCTCACTCTTGCGCAAGCTGAGCGAGCAGCAGCTCGATCAACTGCTGCGCCCGGACGGCATCGAGCTGGGCACGACGCTCGCGCCCGCTCGCATCTTCGCGCTCGGCGAAAGCGGTTACCCCGTAGCCGCGACGATGAGGGGCGTGGAGTCCAACGACGACGCTCCTGCCTGGCTGCGCTGCGTGCGCGACGCGTCGACTCCCGCGCCGGGAGTGCTCGGCCCCCTGAAGCCGGATTTCGTCTGCGCGCCCGTGAGCGTCGACTGACAGCACCTGGCAGAGTTCGCGTCGCGGACAGGTGCTACATATTGGAGCGATGGAACTTGGACGGGTCCCCTTGTTCGAAGAGCTCGCGGACGCCAAGAGCGTCTTGATTGCGGGCGCGGGTGGTGGCTTCGACGTGTACTGCGGCCTGCCGCTGTATTTCGCTTTGCAACGTC
>DATLIL010000313.1:0-3351 GCA_035539475.1 Polyangiaceae bacterium | reverse complement strand
ACCATCGGCACCTCGCCGAACACCAAGCCCTTCTCGCGCCAGCGCATCGCCACGGCGGAAGGCCTGGCGCCGTACCGGCCGCAGCAATCGAGCTCACCGCCCGTCGACGTTCCGCCGCGCCAGCGCATGACCACGGGCATGGGCCTGGGACCGGCGCCGGCCCCGGTCACGGCTCGCCAGAGCCAGCCCTCGTTCCCCGATGTGCCGCCGCCGCCTCCCGCGCCGCCTGTCGCTCCCGCGCCTGCGGCTCCGCTCACGCGCTCACCGGTGATCGACAAGCCGACCCTGCTCAGCGCGAACGATGCCGCAGCCAGGGCGCTCGCCGGAATGGCACCCACACGGCGAGAGGAGAGCGTCGCGACGACGCTCGACGACAGCGATCTCGAGGATTTCTCGAACGCAAACATCCCGGTGCCGCCGCCGCCAGTGACGCTACCCCTCCCGCAAGTACCGCCACCGCCAGCGTCGATCTTGGCAAGCACCGCCGTGCTGCCGAACAGCGGCTTCGGGCAGGTCTCACCGCCGTGGTCGCCCCCGCCACAGACGCAGCCGGAGCCCGCAGAATGGTCCCCGCCAGTCCCGGTGACGCCTCCTCCCGCTGCTTACGGCACGCTCTCCGGCGGTACGCCGCACAGTGTCGCGCGACCGTCGTCGCGGCCGCTGGCCATGCCCGAGGCGCCGGTGCTCGTCGACGTCACGCCCCTCACGCTCTCGGTCGAGACGGTGAGCGGGTACTGCGACACAATCATCGAGCGCAACACGCCGGTGCCCTGCGAGCGCACGCGTGAGTTCGTGACGGCAGCCGACAACCAGACGGCGGTCAAGGTGCGCATCAGCCAGGGCGAGTCGGGGCGCTTCGCTGACAACACCCTGCTCGGTGAGATCGAGCTCTCGGGCCTGCGCTCGGCGCCACGCGGCACGGTGCAGATCTCGGTCACCTTCGCCCTCGATACGAGCGGCATGCTCAGCGTCAGCGCGCGCGACGTGGCGACCGGACGTGCGACCACGGCGCAAGTGCGGCTCGTCGGCTTGCCCAACGCCAGCGAGATCGCCTCGCTGTCGGCCCGGCACGCGGCGCATCGAAGTGCGTGATGACCAGCGACGACGAGCTCGAAAGGCTGGACCTCGAGCGCCTCGTCGAGTGGGCCGACGTCCTGGACGACGCGTCCTATTACGAGATCCTGGGGCTGACGCAGGACGCGCCGCCCGATCTGGTGCGTCACGCGTTCCACGAGTTCGCGCTCGGTTTTCACCCCGACTCGTTTCGGCTCGCGGACGAAGACACTCAGGCGCGGGTGCGACGCGTCTTCGAGCGCGGGGTCGAGGCCTATCGCGCTCTGTCGACCCCTGCCCTGCGCGGCGAGTACGATCTCGCCCTGGCCACCGGGCAGCTCAGGCTGGGACGGAGCGACAAGCGCGAGGGTGTAGGCGTGGGTGCGAAGACCTTGGACGAGATCTGTCGCTCGCCTGGCGCGAAGCTGCACGCGCGTCGGACGGACGAGCTCATCGCCCAGGGCAAGCTCAAGGAGGCGATCTTCGAGCTCTGGCGCGCGCTACGCGCGGAAGACGGGCCGAATCCGGAGCTTGTCGAACGCATCCAGGCGCTCGAGACGATGGCGCGCCACGGGGGATGACCGGAGCAGCCAAGGGCTCCCGAGCCAGGGTGTCCAAGGCCTCGTGCGCCCGGGTTTTGACCTGCGATGTGCAGAGTTCAGCCGTAATGCTGGCGCTCCGGGGCCGGAATGGCTAAAAGAGTGCGGCCGTAGACCGAACCCTGTAAGCGCCCGTACCCACTGGGTTAGTAACGGTCGGAAGACCGAAGCACCCGCGACCCGCCGCCTCGACGTTCGGAACCTGGCGGGCATTTCGAGAGGCCTGTTGTGAAGATCTCGTGTCCTTCCTGCTCAGCTAAGTACTCGATCGCCGACGAGAAAGTTCAAGACCGTCTGGCCAAGATCCGCTGCCGCAAGTGCAGCGCGACCATCGTCATCGACGGCAAGGTGAGCCCGGCCAACGTTTACACGACGTCGGGCGAAGCGGACGCCGCTCATGAGCACGCTCCTGAGCCGGTAGCCGGAGGCGCGGAGTACTCCGTCGACTTCGGCGAGGGCGATCAGCGAAACCTACCGCTCGCTGAGCTCGTCGCGGCTTACAGCGCGGGTCAGGTCACCGGCGAGACCTACGTCTGGGCCGACGGCTTCCCCGACTGGAAGATGATCAACGATGTCCCGGAGATCGTCGAAGCGCTCGGCGGCGCGGCCCCTGCTGCTGCGGCAGCACCTGCACCCGCGGCTCGTGCCGCGGTACGCACGACGGGCCGAGCCGGTGCAGCCGACTTGTTCGGGCGCATCGAGTCTGCTGGCAGCGAAGAAGAAGAAGTTGCCACCAGCGCTCCCGACGCCGGTGCCGGCGCGAGCGCCGCTGCGGCCGCACCCTCGCCCTTCGGCGGCGGCGGTGGCGGTGGCGGCTTTGGTGCGTCTGCTGGAAGTTCCACGGGCGCGCGCAACGAGTCTTCGGTCCTGTTCTCGCTGAGCGCGCTGACCGCTGGCGCCAGCAAGCCTGCCGCCACGACAGCCAGCAAGCCTGCTGCTGCCGCAACGGCAACCGAGAAAGAAGACTCGGGCCTGATCGATCTCAAGGCGCTGACTGCCGCCGCGACGAAGTCGGATACGGCGGCCGCCGGTGGCCTCGGAGCACCTCTGGGCGCTCCGCTCGCTGCTCCGCTCGCTGCGCCGCCGCTCGGCGTCGCTGCACCGCTCGGGCTGGGCTCGCCGCTCGGCGGCAGCTCTGGTCTCGCCGCGGCGGTCGACTACTCGATGCCGCAGCCGAAGAAGAGCAACGCAGGGCTCTTCATCGGCGGTGGCGTCGTCGTTGCGGCCCTCATCATCGCCTTCGCCGTGATCTTGAAGCCGGCGGATGCGCCGCCGGCTGCCGCTGCTGCGGAGACCACGGCTCCTGTTGCCACCACGGCTCCAGCACCCGCGCCGAGCCCGACGACAGAAGAGCTCACCGCCAAGCCGCCCGCGACTGGTGTCGCTGCGGAGGGAGAGGCTCCCGACGCAGGCGCCAAGGCGACGGCGAAGGCCGGCTACGTCAGCAAGAAGGGCGCCGCTGCGCCGGCCAAGAAGTCTGGCGCTGCAGCTCCCGCTGCAGAGCCCGCTGCCGCCCCGCCGCCGCCCAAGAAGAAGAACCCGTGCGGCTGTGCTTCCGGCGATCTGCAGTGCAACATGCGCTGCGCCGCTGGCGGCTGACAGCGAGCCCGTCAAAGCAAAACAGGCGACCTCTTCCGAGGTCGCCTGTTTTTTTTCGTGGTTACGGAGCGGAGACTTAGCCGCCGCCGCAGGCCCACAT
>DATLIL010000312.1:0-3481 GCA_035539475.1 Polyangiaceae bacterium | reverse complement strand
TTTGCAAGACGGCGATGCCATCCTTCTGCGCGGGGACGGTCGCGCCGATACCATCCTGGTGAAGCTCGAGGGTGAGTATCAGGGACCCTCGGTGCTGGCCGTGCGGCGCGGCTCGCGGCTGGTCGACGTGCTGAACTACGTGGCCGTGGATCCCGCCCTGGCCAACCCGGGCGCGGTCCACGTCAAGCGCAGCAGCGTGGCCAAGCAGCAGAAGGATTCGATCGACGATTCGCTGTTCCGGCTCGAGCGGAGCTCGTTGCTGGCGCTTTCGCAGTCGCAGGGCGAAGCGAACATCCGCGTACGCGAGGCCGAGCTCACGCAGAAGTTCGTGGAGCGTGCGCGTCTGATTCAGCCCCTCGGTCGGGTGGTGACGGCACGCGACGGTAAGCAGCGCAACGTCGTGCTGGAGAGCGACGACGTCATCGTGATTCCGACACGCACCAACGTCGTGCGCATCAGCGGCGAGGTGATGATGACGCAGGCCGTGATGTGGCGGCCCGGGGCCAAGGCCGAAGATTTCATCACGGACGCCGGCGGTTACACGGACCGCTCCGACGAGGGCAAGGTCATCATCGTTCACCCGAACGCCGAGGTGACGATCGGCGACCCGGACATTGCGGTCATGCCGGGTGACGAAATTTTGGTGCCGCCCGTGATCGATTCCAAGGTGCTGCAGAACGCCGTGGACATCACGCAGGTCATCTACCAGATCGCCGTATCGGCGGCGGTTGTCATAGCCATCCTATGAGCGGCGTGGTCGCTCGACCGACGACCTTCGGGGTCGTGATTCCGGCGCGCTACGCCTCGCAGCGGTTGCCGGGGAAGCCGCTGCGCGATCTCGGTGGCAAGCCGATGATCGTGCGTGTGCTCGAGAACGCGCGGCGCACGGGCGCGAGCTGGGTACTCGTGGCCACCGATGACCCGCGCATCGTCGATGCGGTCACGGAGGCGGGCGGCGAGGCCATGCTCACGTCGGCCGATCATCCGTCGGGTACGGATCGGCTGGCGGAGGTGGCGCAGCGGCGCGAGCTCGGACCGGAGGCCATCGTCGTCAACGTGCAGGGCGACGAGCCGATGCTCGATCCCAAGTTCGTGCTGACCGTGGCGCAGGCGCTGGAGCAGAATCCAGGGGCCGGGATCGCCACGCTGGCGACTCCGATCCGCGACGCGAGCGAGGTGCTCAACCCGAACGTGGTCAAGGTCACGGTCGCGCGCTCGGGGCTGGCGATCACGTTCAGCCGGGCGCCGATGCCGTGGTTGCGTGGTGCGTTCTCGGCGCCGCGCGAGCAGATCACGCTGCCGCCGGCGAGCGACTTTCTGCGCCACGTCGGGCTCTATGCTTACCGTGCGCGTACCTTGCTCGAGCTCGCCGCCGAGCCGCCGGCGATGATCGAGACTGCCGAGAGCCTGGAGCAGCTGCGAGCGCTCTGGCTCGGGATCCCGATCCACGTCACCACCGTGTCCGAGCCACCGGGGCATGGGGTCGACACCGAGGAAGATCTGGCGCGAGCCCGCGCGCACTTCGAGGCGTGAACCGGCGAATGAGCCTCACTGGTCTTGGTCGGGTGGGGGTGTTCTCGGCGGGCGTGCTCCGCCTGCCGCTGCTCAAGACCTTTCTCGGTTGTGACGAGCTGATCTTCAGGCCTGGTGCTCTCCGCGCTGGATCGCTCGATGCCGTCGTCGGCTGGGGCCACAAGCCGACCGCGCAGTCAGCGCGTGACTACGCCAGGCGTCACGGCGTGCGCTACATCGCGCTGGAAGAGGGCTTCTTGCGCTCGGCCGGCATCGGCAAGCGCGAGGCGCCGCTCTCGCTGCTGCTCGACGACGTCGGCATTTATTACGACGCCGGGCAGCCGTCGCGGCTGGAGCGGCTCTTGAGCGGCGATGGCACGGACGAGCTGGGCGACGAGACCTTGCTCGCGCGAGCGCGGCGCTGTCGCGAGCGCATCGTCGAGGGGGGCGTGTCGAAGTACAACCACGCGCCCGACGAGCTGCCGCCGGAGCTCGCGCAGGGCGAGCCGTACGTGGTCGTGGCCGATCAGACGTTCGACGACGCCTCGGTGAAGCTCGGGCTCGCGGACGCCGCGACCTTCGAGCGCATGCTCGACGCGGCCATCGCCGAGCACCCCGGCGCGCGCATCGTCGTCAAGGTGCACCCGGGCACGGTCGCGGGGATCAAGCGCGGCTACCTGGCGCAGGCGCCGCGCGCGGGCGTCATCACCGTGGCCCACGACGTGAACCCGCTCGCGCTCCTGCGGCGCGCCCGGCACGTGTACGTCTGTACTTCGCAGTTCGGCTTCGAGGCGCTGCTGCTCGGCGTGCCCGTCAGCTGTTTCGGCGCGCCGTTCTACGCGGGCTGGGGGCTCACCAGCGACCACCAGCCGCTCGCGCGGCGCGGCCGCCAGCGCTCGCTGGACGAGCTCGTGGCCGCGGCGCTGCTCGTCTATCCGCGCTACGTGAGCCCGCTGAGCGGCGAGCTCTGTCAGGCCGAAGACGTGATCGAGCACCTGGCTCTGCAGCGCCGGGTTTTCGCGGAGAACCGGCGCCGTTTCGTCTGTTTCGGATTTTCGCGCTGGAAACGGCCGTTCGTGCGCCGCTACCTGCACGCGCCCGGCAACCAGGTGCGCTTCGTCGACTCTCCGGACGTCGTGCCCGCGCAGGCGCCGGGCGAGAGCCTGACGGCCGTGGTGTGGGCGAGCCGCAAGTCGGCGGCGATCAGCGACTGGGCCGAGGCACGCAAGGTTCCGCTCTGGAACATGGAGGACGGCTTCCTGCGCTCGGTCGGGCTCGGCTCCGATCTCACGGCGCCAGGCTCGCTGGTGCTCGACCGCGAGGGTATCTACTACGACCCGCGCACGCCGAGCGAGCTCGAGAGCATCTTGCAGGGTGCGAGCTTTTCGAAGAGCGAGCTCGAGCGCGCCAGCAGCCTGCGCCAGCGCATCGTCGAGACCGGCATCAGCAAGTACAACGCGCAGGGCAACGCGCGGCTCAAGGTCGCTGCGGCGCCGGGCCAGACCGTGGTGCTCGTGCCCGGGCAGGTCGAAGACGACGCCTCGGTGAGGTACGGCAGCCCGAGCGTGCCGGACAACACGAGCTTGCTCCGCGCCGTACGGCAGGCGTGTCCCGACGCCTACGTCCTGTACAAGCCGCATCCCGACGTCCTGAGCGGCAACCGTCAGGGTGTGGTGAACGCCGGCGACGAAAAGCTCTGGGACGAGCTCGCGATCGACGTGACGCTCGCCGAGTGTCTCGCTGTCGCCAGCGAGGTGCACACCATGACGTCGCTGGTCGGCTTCGAGGCGCTCTTGCGTGGGCTCACCGTGGTGACCTACGGTCAGCCGTTTTACGCAGGCTGGGGCCTGACGCGTGATCGCTGCCCGCTTGCGCGTAGAACGCGAGTGCTCTCGCTCGACGAGCTCGTCGCCGGCACGCTGCTGCGCTACCCGCGCTACGTGAGCTGGACGGCGCGCGCGTTCTGCAC
>DATLIL010000311.1:0-4642 GCA_035539475.1 Polyangiaceae bacterium | reverse complement strand
AGGCGCTCACGCGCGGCCGGGGCTGTGGGCGACAGGTCGACGCTGGCTCGCGCCGGGGCCGAGCCGGTCACCGCACCGAGCACCTGGATCGTGGCCTGCTCCTCGCTGCAGCTGACGACGATCTCGAAGCGCGACTCGCTGAGCTTGAGCGTACGAAGCTCCAGCGTGAAGAGCTCGGTCAGGAGCTCGCGATCGAGCGCCTCGCAGCCTTCGAGCGTGATCGCGTTCTCGGCGCGCGCCCTACCGCTGACGGTGAGCGCGAGCGCGACGGCGAGCAGGGCCAGAGGCGCGTGTTTCAAGAGCCGAGCAGAACACGCTAGTCCAGCGCACCGAGCTTTTGCAAACTCGACAGGTGCTTGCCGCTCGGGTGACGGGAGCGGTAGTCGAGGGCCAGCGCACGGGCGCGATCGCGGTTCCCGGCTCGCCATAGCGCTTCGGCCTGACGGGCCAGCGCGTCCTCGGCCAGCGCGCCACCCGGCGAGAGCTTGCGCACCAGCGCGAAGGCGCCCTCGGCCTCGCCCGGGCGACCGAGCTGGCTCATCAGCACGCGACCGAGCGTGAAGGCGGCCAGGGGCGCGCGTGAATCCTTGGCGTGCTCGCGCGTGATGCGACGCAGGTAGACCACGGCCTGCTCCGGGTGGTTGGAGAGGCGCGCCGAGTCCGCCGCCAGGAGCAGATCCTCCGCCGAGTTACCCACTGCGCTCGGCGACTCACTCATGATCGCGTAAGCGGCCGCGTACTCGCCGCGCAGGGCGTGCTCCACGAAGCGCTCACGCGCGCTGCTCCGGGCTGGCGCCGGCGTGCTGCCGGCTCCGGCCGGCGGCGTGGGCAGCTCGGGCAGCTCCTGGGCCACGGGCTCCTCCGCGCTGCGCTCGGTATCGCCGGGGAACCAGCGTGACTCT
This sequence comes from Polyangiaceae bacterium, assembly GCA_035539475.1. GTDB lineage: Bacteria > Myxococcota_A > Polyangia > Polyangiales > Polyangiaceae > PMG-095. Next base: position 3,740 of record DATLIL010000311.1, on the reverse strand, counting down.
CCGGCGGAGAGGCGCGTGATCGATTCGGCCCACTCGACCTCCACCCGGCCGCGCTCGACCGCGACCCGCACGCGCGCGCCGTCGCGCTCCACGACGAAGCTCGTGCCGAGCACGCGCACCGTGATCTCGCCGGCGTGTACGACGAAGCGGCGTTCCGGGTTCGGCGTCACGTCGAAGCGCGCCTCGCCGGCATCGAGTCGCATCTCGACGGCGCGATCAGTGGCGCTGACCAGGGCCAGCGAGCCCGGTGTGCGCACGAGCTCGGCGACCGAGCCATCGGCGAACTGGGTGCGATCGAGCACCCGGGCCATGGCGACTTGCGGCGCGTCGGTCGTGGGCGTGAAGCGAGTAACGAGCGCGAAACACGCCGCGGCGGCGATCAACACTCCGGCGGAGATGGCCGCGGCCTTGCGCCGCCGACGTCCCTGCAGCACGCGCGCGTGCACTGCGTTCAGGTTGTGCTCCTGTCGCGCTGCGTTCCAGTTCGGCTCGAGGCGAGTGGCCACGGCCACGGCCTCGGCTTCGGCGAGCTTGCTCACGGCGATACCTCCTGCTCGAACCGGGCCTGCGCTGTACGCAGCCGGCGCTGCACGGTGGACTTGGAGCTCTCGCAGATGCTGGCGATGTCGTCGAGTGACTCGCCTTCGACGTGGCGCAGCACCCAGATGACGCGCTCCATGGCCGACATGCGGCCCAGAATGCGATAGACGGCCGCTACCTCGGCAGCCTGCTCCGGGCTGGTCCCGGACTGTGCTGGAAGCACCGCGTCAGGTAGCGAGTCCAGACTCAGGACCGCGCGCAGGCGGTGGCGTCGCAGGCGGCGAACCGCCCGCCGGACGCAGATCCTCGCCAGCCAGCCGCGGACGGCGGCGGGCTCCCGCACCGTTTCGAGACCGCGGTGGGCCTCGATGAAGACCTCCTGCACCAGGTCGTCGAGCTCGTTTTCGGAGCCCAGCAGCCGCAAACCGACCCGCGCCACGTAGGGTGAATAACGGCGGAAAACGGCGTCGAAATTGCGCGGATCCGGGGGAAGCTCAGCCTCGCTCTGGCTGGCGACCAACCTGAGCAGGGGGCGCTCCGGGCTTTGGGGGCGGGGCCGCGACATAGAGGTACGTCCTCTACAGTGGAGGGCAGCCCCACAAAGTTGGTCAAAAAGTTTGTATTAGGCTCTCGCTGTAATTTCAGCCGGGGCAGGGGACACGGAACGCCCCCAGATCCGGCTCCTTGATCAGCGCATCGAAACCGAGCTGTTCCGCGGCGGGACAGACCGTCGCCACGTCGGTTTCGTCGCCGAACTCGACCATGAAGACGGCCTTGCCCGCCGCTCTCACGGGTTGGTAGGCGCCGCAGCCGCCGCTGTCGAGGCAGTCGATGACGAGCCCCCAGTCGAAGGCGGCCGCCACTTCCGGGATCAGCTCCGCGGTGATCGTGAGTCCGGCGGACATTCCCTGCGCGTGGATGGACGACGACAGGAAGGTGGCGTATGCGAGCTCGTCATCGCGCGTGAGGTCGAAGCCACTGTCGGCCTGATAGGCCTCGAGGTTCGCAGGTAACGCGCCCTCACAACCCAGCGCCGCGAGCCGTTCGATCCGTGCCGTCATCAGCGCGTGCACTGTCGGGTCACGAATGTCGAGCCACTGCTCGTCGGGGTAGCCCGCGAGCGGGTTGCCGACCGCGCCCGCGGGGAACTGGTCGGCGTCGTCGCGCCAGGGCTCGAGGCTGCCGGCGCTGAAGTAGCAGGCGACGTGTTTGCCCGCCGACTCGAGCTCCGCGCGCGACTGCTCGCTCAGATTGTCGGGATCGAGATAGAAAAACGTGACGTCGAGCGACGGATCGACGTCCCCGCTGAGCTGCGCTTGCCAGCTCGAGCCCGGCGCAGGACTCCACACCGCGGGCGTGGGCTGGCCGGACTCGGATGTATGGACGAGCGGGCCCTCCACGCCGTCGCAGGCGAGCGCGAGGACCGCAGCGCAGAGCGCGTTACGGCGCCGGCTTGGTGAAGACGAGCCCGCCGTGGCACGAGCCACAGTTGAGATCACCCTTGGCGAAGAGCGCCGTGGCGGGATCGTTTCCGGTGAAGCAACGGTCAGCAGGACCCTTGCAATAGTACTGCCAGCCGCCGCCGCCGGAAGTGGCATCGAGCTTCAGAGCAGCAGCGTGGCCCACGAGGGTATCGCCGTCGTAGAGCTCCTTGACCGACATGCTGTTCACGCTGTGCGGAGGTGAGCCGATCATGGCGCCGTTGCCCGCAGCGAACGACGCGACGAGCGTGGGGTTGAACCAGACCCGGACCCGACCATGCGGCGTGACCGCACCCGGATCGCGCGCCGCGGGAGTCTCCGAGACCCAACCGTTCTGGGTGTAGCTCATGGCCGTCAGCCACGATTCCCAGGCGGCCTGGGTCAGCATGGCAGGGACCGTCGGATCGGCCGCAGCGCCGCCGGAGCCCGACGCGCCGCCACCGGTACCGCCGCTACCGCCGGTAGCGCCCGTACCACCAGTGCCAGCCGTCGAGGGCGGCGGTTCCGGGTCGTCGCCGCCACAGGCGGACAGTGCTGGAAGCATTGAGAACGCGAGCAAAACGGCAAAGTGGCGTTGCATGTGGGCGTTCTTAGCACATTGACGTCCTGCGCCAACCTCAAGAAAATGGCGTAAATGAGGCGCCGCACGCTAATCCTGTCACTGACCGTCGCCGCGCTGCCGCTCGAAGTCTCTGCCGAGCCCAAGCTGCCGCCCTGGGAGAAGTTCGACGAAGAAGACGGAATAGCCGTATTTCGCCGCGAGATCCCTGGCTCGCCCATCGTCGCCCTGCGCGGCGAGGGCCTGGTCGGGGCCCCCATCCTGCGCGTGGCCAGCGTCCTGGTCGACAGTGCGCGAGCCCCGGAGTGGATCGACAGCCTCGAGGAAGTGAAAATACTGCGCACCATCAGCGACACCGAGCGCGTCGAGTGGAACCACTTCTCGACCCCGATCGTGCTCGCCGATCGTGACTTCGTCTTCAAGTCCAAGCTCGAGATCAAGCCCGCCTCCAAGCAGATCCTGATCAGCACCGTTTCGGTGCAGGACGCCGCGGCGCCCAAGACCGACTACGTGCGCGGGCACATCCAGTACGCAAGCTTCCTGCTCACCTCGGTCAACGGTGGCAAGAGCACACGCGTCTTGACGGAGGCGCAGGTCGACCCGAAGGGCTCGGTGGCGAAGTGGATCGTCAACCTGTTCCAGAAGGGCTGGCCCCACAACACGCTGACGGCGCTGCGCACGCAGGTGAAGAAGAAGAACGTCACCGACGACGCGAAGCTCAAGAAGGCGATGGCCGACGCGGGCTTCGTGCCGTAGCCGCCGTTCGCTGACTGTTCACTCCTCTGCGGGCGGCACCAGAGCATAGACGGTAATGGCGATCTCCGCGCCGACGTCGGCTGCGGCTCGCAGCGTGCTAGTGCTCAAACGGTAGGTCTTTTGGTGAGGCTGCCGTTGGCTTTGGATCCCAATATCGAAGACTCGGTGTGCGGCCCCGTTCCAGATCTGCCTCGCGGCGGGCGGAAGATTGTTCACGAGACCGACGAAGGCAAGAATGAGCGCCTCGGGGTCGTTGGGCGAAACGGGCTCGTTGAGCTCGAATGAAGCCATCCCCGGCGGCCTCTCCAGCGAGTAGGCGTGGGGTTCGAACGCCTCCAGCAGCGGCGTCAGGTCATCCGTAGAGTCGATGTCCAGGTCCACGTTCAGCAAGAACATGCGGTTAT
>DATLIL010000310.1:0-7287 GCA_035539475.1 Polyangiaceae bacterium | reverse complement strand
GCAACGGTAGGAGCTCGGCGGCGTCCTCGCCCCGGATGTCGACCGCCGGGTGACGGGGGTTACCGCTTTCGAAGCGCGCCAGCACTCGCAACGCGTTGCGATCGCGCGTCGGCGACAGCGCCTGCCAGTTGAGGGCGACGCTCGGCAGCATGGCGTGACGGCTGTCGACGTCGAGCACCGTGACGGTGAGCCCGCCCTGGCGAACATGCACACGGAACTCCAGGTGCAGGGCACGGACGGCGCCATCCGGCGCGAGCCACGCGCCGATCCCGGTCGGGCGAGCGCTGGCATCCGGCGTAGGCGGTAGCACCTGCCCCGGCGCGACCGGGAGCTGCTGCGGCGTCTGCACGCGACCGCGCCGGCGATCACGGCGGTTGCGCGCCTTGTCGGCGTGCTGCGCCGAAGCCTGCTGGTGGTGCTGGTGATGTTGCTGGTGTTGCAAGTGCTGTTGATGCTGATGCTGCTGTTGGTGTTGCTGGTGCTGGTGCCCTGGTGGCGGCCCCGGGGGTCGCGGCATGGCGGCACGAGCCTTGTTGCGCACCGTGATCAGCAGCGCGGCGACGTGCTTGCAGTGCTGCCCGGTCTTCTGGAACGCCGGACAGGTGCAGTTCGAGGTGATGCCCTCGCCGCCGAGGCGAATCGAGACCTCGTAAGGATCGGGGTCGGAACCCTTGACTCGCCCCTGCGCGGTGGAGTCGTTCACGTCGACGTTTTCGACGACCTTGCGCTTCTCGTAGTCGAGACCGCGTAAGAAGGTGCGGGCGCCGAGCAGGCGACGCAGACCGCGATCAGAGAGGGTGGAGAGTGCGTCCGCTAGTGCTGACAAGCTTGATCTTCCTTGAGTTTCAAAGCAGGAACGGGGCCAGGGCGAGCAGCAGCGCTGCTCCCGCCTTGCCCATCAGGTGCGCGGCGGGGCCGGCCACGTTGCCGAGAATGTCGGCGACCACGTCGCCCGAAACCGATGCGGCGAATTCCGGAGAGCTGCCCCTCGAGCGGGTGGCGCGCCGCGCGCTGCCGAGCGCCGCCCGTGCTCCAAAGGCCACCAGCGCCGCTCCCAGACCCGTTATGGCGGCCACCACCACGAAGGAGGTGAGCCCTTCAGCCAGAAGCCAGGGATTGCCCGATCGATACATAAGGCGTAGTCCAACACCGAGCAACAGCGGCACGACCAGGAACACTCCGACTTCCGGCAGGGCGCCGGCCAGGGCGTGCTTGCTGGTGAGTTCTTCGCAGCTCCTGTAGCTCGGCGTGTACTCCGCGGGGATCAGGGCCTTGCCGTGCTCCCTGGGAAATCCACGTAGTTGCCGCTCTACTTCGAGCGCGACTTCACGCGCTGCGCGGACCGCCGCACGCGCCACGCCACCGGCGTAAGCGAGAACGAACGCCGCCCCCAGCGCGCCGCACCAGACCAACGTGGGTGTGGCCGGGGATAACGAGCCCGCGGGTTGTGCCTTCAGCCCGAGCGCAGAAAGGGCTAGCGCCGCGCCCAGCGCGCTCACCGTGCTCAGCTGAATGAAGTACGACTGCGCCATCGCCGAGGCGGCAAAACCACTGTCGTCGAGCCGAGCGGTGCGGCGCTGCGCGTCGTCGTCGAGCGCGCCAACGCCGGCGATGCCGCGCGCGCTGTCGGCGAGCGCGCCGAAGGTCGATACCGCCGCTGCGTAGGGAGCGAGCGCGGCGAGCGCAGAGAGCCAGGTGAGCAAAGCGAGCTCGGGCCCGGCGGCGATGCCAGAGCGCCCGCCGAGCCACCACGCACCGATGGCGGTGGCGCCCAGCACGACGACGGGCACGAGCGCGGCCTGCAGCCCCACACCGATGCCGGTGGCGACGACGGCACCGTCGCCGATGCGCAAGCTATCGAGCGTCTGCTTCATCGCGCTCCGCCGCCGGAGCAGTCGATACTGCGCGCCGTACGCCGCCAGGGCCGCGCCGATCGGGCCGAGCGCGCCGGCGCACCCGAGCAGCCACCAGCCCGTGCCGAGCACGGTGTGCGCGGCCGCCGCCAGTCCAACCACCAGGACCAGCAGGGCGCTGGCGTGTCCGCGCAAGATCGCGAGCTCCGGGCTCTGCGCCTCGTCGCTGCGCACCACCATCATGCCGGTGGCACAAGCGACGAGCCCGAAGCTCCTCACGAGCAACGGCAAGAGCGCGAGCGGCAGCACCTCCGCCGGTGCTCGCAACACGAGCAGCACGGTAGCGACGCTGATCGCGCTCGCGCTGGCGAAACCGTCCACCGTACGCGCGGCGGCCACGCCCAGCTGATCGCCGACCAGATCGCTAATCAGTGCCGGATTGCGAGGGTCGTCGTGCTCGAGCCCCGCGTCGCGCTCACCGGCGACGTCGCCGCCCACGTCGCCCGCTGCGTGATAGAGCGCGGCGCCGCGCTGGATCACCAGCGCTGCCGTCACCCCGCCCAGGGCAAACGCAGGCAAGAGCAAGGCGATCTCTCCCGCCAGGAGCCGCGCCGGCTCACCCTGCAGCGTGAATCCACCCTTGATCGAGAACGGGACTGCGAACAGAACGATCGGGCCGAGCAGCGACAGCGCCTCCGCCACGATGCCAGCCGCGCCGCCCAGACGGATGGCGGAGCCGAGCGCGCGATCGACGCTCAGCCGCGCGCTCGACACGACGCGCATGCCGCCACGAGCCACGAGCCGCGCGGCAACGAACGCCGCCAGCGCAGCGCAAACGGCGCCCGCCAGGACATTCGCGGCCAGCCAGAACGAGAACTCGACGCGCCCAAGCGATGCGCCTGGAGTGGCCAGAACGCCGTACACGGCCAAGAGCGCGGCCACGACGATGAGCCCCATCAGCGCCACCTGGCGGGACTGACGCAAAAGAAAAGCACTGCCGGCACGTTCGAGCGCGCCACCCAGGCGCCGCAGCGCAGGTGTGCCGCTTTCGTGTCGCGTCATTGCGCGCGCCACGAACAGTGCGAAGGCCAGTCCGGCAACTTCGATACCGAGGATGAGCCCGAGTACCGTCACGGTAGAAGAGTGATCTCGTGTTGCCCGTTGCGGGAAACCACTGCCGCGGCAGCCAGGACCTAGCCCAGCAGCCACTTCAGCCGCTTGCGGGTTTGCTTCCGATCTCGACCGGCAACGAGGAGCCCCACGAAACGAGGGGTCTTCAGCGTTCGCGATCGGCGCGCTCCCCCGCAGGAGCGACACGCCAATCTGTTCAGTGCACTAGCACGGCCTTCCGCCGGGCTGCAAGGCCCGACGTGCAAACTGCCAGGAAGCCCCCCCGGCGGGGTCGTCAGACGCGGATATTCACGGCACCCTTGGCTAGGCGGGCGCGCAGCGGGAGGCGGCCGGGGGTCTCGCCGTCGAGATCGATCAGGACCTCCGCGCCGGGAACGAGGGGCTCTGCTTCGACCACGGCGCCGCGCTCGAGGGAGACGCCTGGGCGGCCGACGTGCGAGCCACGGTAGATGTGCTGAGCCAACGCGATTCCCTGTGCGCGCGTGAGATCCACCATGGCCACGACGTCGAGCAAACCGTCGCTCGGATCAGCCTCGGGCGCGACTTTCATGCCGCCGCCGAAGTACTTGCCGTTGGCCAGTGCCACGTTGAGGATGGGCGCCTCGAGCCGCACCTGGCCGTCGATGCGGATGCGCACGGGCGCATTTCGATAGGCCAGAATCCCGCGCACGGCACCGAGCAGAAAGGTCGCCTTGCCTCCCAAGAACTTGGGGCTCTGGCTGACGAGTCGATCCGTGAGGCCGCCGAGCCCGAAGCTCGTAATGTTGAGGAACGAGCGCACCACGCGCTGGCCGTCTGGCGCGGTCAGCTCCACGATGCCGAGATCGACGGGCCGGGGGGGACTCTGGGCCAGCCGGGTCACGGCTTCGTCGATGGAGGTGCCGAGACCAAACGTGCGCCTGAAATCGCCGCCCGTACCCGACGGAATGAGCGCCAGGTCAGGCCCCGGCACCGGTTGTCCATCGCTACCGAGGTAGGCCTGGGCGACTTCGTTGAGGGTGCCGTCTCCCCCCACCACCGCCACGCACTCGAGCCCCAGCTCGCGGGCCTGCCCCAGGAGCTCGCGGGCGTGCCCAGGACCCTTTGTTTCGAATACCCGGCCCTCGAGCCCCGCCCGCTCGAGAGCAGCCAAAATTTCCGGTAGCCGGCGGCGGGCGGAGCCACTGCCGGCAGTAGGGTTGACGATCACGCCGAGCTTCATCGGGGGCGGAGCTTATCCGGAGCACCCGGGCCGAAACCAGCCGGGCGTTCGCCTTTCGATTCCCGCAGGTGGCTCTTGTACGCGCGAAGCGCGGAAGTTATCGTCATTTCAGCTTCCTCGCCAGCACCTGTCACTGGTTGCGGAGGCAGGCCCAGAGAACTGACAGGAACGAAATCGAACATGGCGACTGAGGATGCACGCAAGCTCTTCGTGGCGGGCTTGCCGGAGTCCATCACTGAAGACGTACTCCGCCAACTGTTTGAGGCGACGGGAGGAAAGGTGGTGGACGTCAGTCTGCCGCGCGATCGCAACACCGGACGACCTCGTGGCTTTGGCTTCGTCACCTTCGCGACTGCCGACGAAGCAATGAGCGCGCGCTCCGCGCTCGATGGTTCATTGCAAGCAGGGCGCGCGATCTCGGTGCGACCGTTTTCGTCCGAACCACCGCGTCGCGGTGAAGGTGGCCGTCCAGAGCCTGGAGCCGCATCAGCGAGCGAAGATCGCACGCTCTACGTCGGCAACTTGCCGTACGACGTGACGCAACAAGAGGTCATGCAGCTGTTCGATGACAACGCTGCAGGTCCCGTCGTTCGTGTGCACTTGCCTGCTGGTCCCGACGGTCGCCTGCGCGGCTTCGGCTTCGTCACGCTCGCTTCTGCAGAAGCTGCCAACTCTGCGATCATCGCGTTGCGCAGCGCTGACGTCCGAGGTCGCCGCTTGATGGTCAACATCGCGCATCCGAAGGGAGCGCCCGGCAGCAGCGGTGGCGGCGGTCGCGGTATGGCTCCGCGGGGACCGCAAGAAGGATCCTGGGGCGGCGAGCCGCGCTACCCCAACGAGCCGCCGCCCGAGGGCGACTTCGGCGCACGCGCCGCCTACCCGCCCCGCGCCAAGCCGGAAGAGGAGAGCGACGAGGGCGCCAAGAAGAAGAAGAAGAAGGGTGGCGGCGGTGGTGGCGGCGGCGGGGCCGGCCCCGGAAGCCAGAAGAAAGCGGCTCGCCCCAAGCAGTCCTGGCGCGACTGGGACGACGACGACGGTTGAGCGTCACTGAAATCCGGTGAGCTTCGGTCGGCCCGCGGCTCAGTGCCGGATGTTCAGGGGTCGCCGCACTGCGTAAGAGAGGCGCGATCCCTGCGTTGCGCCAGCGCTGGGGCACGTGCTACGACGGGTCCGCCCGCAGGTTCGGAGCCGGTAGGGACCGCTGTCCCCGTCGCCGGCCCGGAATCTCCTGCGAGGTTTGTCGCGGTCGATGATTTTCGATTGGCTATACGGCCTGTTCTCGAACGACCTGGCCATCGATCTCGGAACGGCCACGACGCTGATCTACGTCAAGGGCAAGGGCATCGTGAGCTGCGAGCCCTCTGTCGTAGCGGTGCAGCGTGACACGCGCGGTGAACGCCAGGTTCTCGCGGTGGGACGTGAGGCCAAGGAGATGCTCGGCCGGACGCCCGGCAACATCCTGGCGATACGCCCACTGCGCGACGGTGTGATCGCGGACTTCGAGATCACCGAGGCCATGCTGCGCTACTTCATCGCGCGGGCGCACAACCGGCGCACGCTGGTCAAGCCGCGCATCATCATCTGCGTGCCCTTCGGCATCACCGAGGTCGAGAAGCGCGCGGTCAAAGAGAGCGCCGAGAGCGCCGGTGCCCGTGAGGTCTACCTGATCGAGGAGCCGATGGCGGCAGCGATCGGGGCCGGCCTGCCCATCACCGAGCCGAGCGGCAACATGGTGGTCGACATCGGCGGCGGTACCACCGAGGTGGCCGTCATCTCGCTGGCCGGCATCGTCTACTCGCAGAGCGTGCGCGTGGGCGGCGACAAGATGGATGAGGCGATCGTCGCCTACATGAAGCGCAAGTACAACCTGGCCATCGGTGAACAGACGGCCGAGCGCATCAAGGTCACGATCGGGAACGCCTATCCCCCGGATCAGCAGCTGACGATGGAGGTCAAAGGGCGCGACATGGTCGCCGGCATCCCCAAGACCGTGGTCGTCAACTCCGACGAAATCCGCGAGGCCCTGGCCGAGCCCATCAACGCCATCGTCGAGTCGGTTCTGCTGGCTCTGGAGCGCACGCCGCCCGAGCTCGCCGCCGACATCGTCGACAAGGGCATCGTCCTCACGGGCGGGGGTGCTCTGCTCAAGAACATGGACGTGCTGCTCCGGGAAGAGACCGGCTTGCCGGTCATGGTCAGCGACGATCCGATCAGCGCAGTCGTGCTGGGCAGCGGCAAGACGCTCGATCACATCGAGCTTTTGAAAGAAGTGACCATCGGGTGATGAGGTGCAGCGTTGGGATCGTTCAAGCGCTACCGTGACGTCTTCCTGGTAGTGCTGCTGCTCGCCCTGCCCTTCTTCTTTCTGCGCGCCAGCATCCGCAAACCCGACGAGCTCAACGCCATCGACCGCGCGGCGCTGCGTATCGCAGCTCCGCTGGAGTTCATCTCTTCGGCCATAGCGCGCCAGGTCTCGCGCGTGATCAGCGGCTACGTCTATCTCGTCGACGTCAAGGCCGACAACAACAAGCTGATCCACGAGAACGCCCGTCTCGCCGCCCGCAACCGCGAGCTCGCGGCGGTCGACGCCGAAAATCACCGTCTGCGTAAGCTACTCGGACTGCGCGACAGCATCCCGCACGAGGCCGTCAGCGCGCTGGTCGTGGGCAAGGACACCACCGAGTACTTCCGCGTCTACCATCTGACCGTCGACCGCCCCAACGCCCAGATCCAGACCAACATGCCGGTGATCGCCCTCGACGGCACGGTCGGCACGGTGCAGCGCGTTGCGGGCGACAAGATCGACGTCCAGCTCACGATCAACTCCGGCTTCGGCGTCGACGTCATCGTCGAGCGTACTCAGGCGCGCGGCTTCGTGCGCGGCATCGGCGAGCGTGGACGCTACCTCGTCCAGGTCGAGTACGTACAGCGCACGGACCAGGTCGAGGTGGGTGACCTCCTGGTCACGAGCGGCAAGGGCTGCCGCTTTCCCAAGGGCATCCCGGTCGCCCGAATCAGCAAGGTACAGCGCCGTGACTTCGGCATCTACCAGAGCGTCGAGGCCGAGCCGACCGTCGACTTCTCGCGCCTGGAAGAGGTGCT
>DATLIL010000309.1:0-1791 GCA_035539475.1 Polyangiaceae bacterium | reverse complement strand
CCTCATCGTCGAGTTCGCCGAGCACCTGCGCCTGCAGGGCAAATCGCCCCTCGAAGCCGTGATCGGCGGTGCCGCCGTTCGCCTCCGCCCCATCCTGATGACGTCGATCGCCTTCTTGCTCGGCGTCGTCCCCTTGATGCTCGCTGGCGGCGCCGGTGCGGCGGCCCGCAACTCGCTCGGCACCACCGTGTTCGGCGGCATGTTCGTCTCCACGGCCGTGAACCTGATCTTCATCCCGGGCCTCTACGTGCTCGTCCAGCGGCTACGGCGGAAACCGCACTACGAGCACCTGCCGCCAGCGGCGACTCCAGAGCCGTCGCACGCCGAGTAACACACCGTGCGCCGAATCCTCGTTTGCCTCCTCTGCTTGAGTTGTTCACGTACCACGACCGCACCCGCGCAGAGTCCGGAGACCACGAGCCCTGAGCAAGAACCGGAACAGGCACCGGCCGCGTTCGAGCCGGGCGAAAGCGCGCTGACCGACAGCTTCGCACGTGGGGAGTTCGAAAACGTGGTCTCGGCCTGTCAGTCCCTGCAAGCCGACGCCACCAGCAACGCTCGCGCCCTGTGCGCCGGCCTCGCGCCGGCTTCGCTCTATGCCCTCAATCGTGACGGGGAGGCGCTCATGCTCGTCGCCGGCACTTGCGGCCACATGTCACCCGCGAGTCCACAGAGCGATGCACGTGCCAGCCTGATTGCGCTCGTCATGCTGGGCCTGGCCGAAGCCAGCAGCCACGGGCATTTCCAGCGCGGCGCCCCCGAGCGCGCGGAGCTCTTGTCGAGCTGGCTCGAGGCCTGCCAGGTGAGCGAAGGGGACGTCAGGAACGCGGTCGACAAGATGACGCGACCCGAATAGCGAGAGCACTGTCCGGAGACTCGGACGGTGTCCGAAGGGTCGCACAGCGAGCGGCAGGGTCTGCAGGCGGAAATGCTGCGGTAATCGTCCTAACCACCGCCTGGCGCACTCGTTGCACTGGGGCTGCGCATGGCATCGAAGACTGTCCCGTGGACGAGGCACTCGTTTCTCGCCCTCCTCTTGCTCACGAGCTGCGAAAGCTACGAGTCGCACCGAGACGTGCCGACACAGCCCAGAGCGCGACCGAACGACTGGGGCCTGGTGAGCACCCCGCTCAGCTGTGAGCCGAGCGCCGACGACGACGTCTGCTTGCGCTGCGAGAAAGATTCCTGCTGCGCCGAGATCGAGGCCTGCGACGGCGAGTGCAAGAGCTGGTACGCGCAGTACCAGCAGTGCCTCTATCCCTTCGGCGGGGTGTGGTCCGGCTTCGGCTCGGCGGCGTGCAAGGAGCGGCTGTCGGCACCCGAGCCGACTCGCTCTCGCGTCATCGCGCTGATCGATTGCGCCGGCGCGGCATGCTCGACGAGCGAGACCTGCGGCGTCGAGCCGCGCGCGGTCTTCACGTATCCACCACCCGTGCCGGACAGCGACTTCAGCGCGGCGAACTTCTTGGAGAGTTACTGCACCGGCTGTCACTTCGAGGGTTTCCTGGGGCCGACGGGCAATCCGACGTCGGCGCTCAGCCGCGATCCTGCCTGGTGGTCGCCGCGCTGGAACGAGAACTGGTTCGAAACCATGGACTACGAGCTGGCGGTCGAGAAGACTCCCGCCATCCGCTGTGGCGTCACCAAGGATTACTTTCCGAACGAGTGTCTGACGCTCTCCACGGTGCCCGCCGGCTTCTTCACCGGGCCGGCCAAGTTCCCGCCATCAGGACACGGCATGTACAGCGGCCTGCCCAATCCCTGCCGTTTTGCACCCGATGGCATGAGCTG
>DATLIL010000308.1:0-10998 GCA_035539475.1 Polyangiaceae bacterium | reverse complement strand
GAACACAAACGGTGTCTCCCGGGGCCCAGCCGAGCTCCGTGCCGTCGGCCTCCGTGACGTCGACGGGCACCTCGTGGTCACACTCCGGTGCGGCGGCAGCCGGCGCAGCAACCAAAAAGCTCAGCAGGAAGAACCAACGGGTAAGTCTCATTCGAGGACCTCGGCGAGCTTTTCGGCCAGAGCAGCCTTGCGGTAAGGCTTCTGCACGAACCCCCTGGCGCCGCTTCGTAGGAGCTCCTGCGCGTCGCCGGCGACGCTGTAGCCCGAAGCCAGCAGCACCTTGGCGGTCGGATCGATCTCGCGGAGCTGGTGGAAGCACTCCTTGCCGTCCATGACGGGCATGACCATGTCGAGCAGGACGAGATCCACCCGCTGCCAGGCGACGCGGAAGTAGAGGACCGCGGTCGCGCCGTTTTCGAAAGACGCCACCGTGCAGCCGAGGCTCGTCAGCGTGAGCTCCACGAGCTTGCGCAGCGGCTCTTCGTCCTCCACCACCATGACGTGAATCGTGCGCGGCAGACGCGCGATCGAAGGCTCCGCCGGCGCAGCTTGTTTCACTTTTTCCGAGTGGATCGGGAAGTGCAGACGAACGACAGTGCCCTTACCGACTTCGGAAGAGACGCTGATCGTCCCCCGGTGACTCTGCACGGCACCGTACACAGCGGAGAGTCCCAGCCCCGTCCCTCGGCCCTTTTCCTTGGTCGTGTAGAAGGGCTCGAAGATCCGCTCCAGCACGTCGCGAGGCATGCCTTCGCCGTCGTCAGCCACCTCCAGCGCGACGTAAGCGCCCGGGTCGACCGGGAGCGTCTGACGGCGGCAATAGTCTGCGTCGAGAATGACGCTCTCGCTCGCAATCCGCAGCGTACCGCCCTGGGGCATGGCGTCGCGCGCGTTCAGCGCGAGGTTCAGGATGCAGGTCTGCAGCCGCGAGGAGTCGCCCTTCACGCCGGCGTTCTCTGCGGAGAGCTTGCGCACGACCTTGATCCGGCGGTCGACGCTGCGCTCCAGGATGCCGAGGGCCTCGTTCACGATCGCGTGCAGATCGACGACCTCGCTGTGCTGATTTTCGTGCCGCGCGAAGGTCAGGAGCTGCTGAGTCAGGCTGGATGCGCGGCGCACCGCCAGCTGGATCTGCTCGACGAACAGCTCGGCGTCGACGTCACCGCGCACCTTGTCGAGGAGCAGATCGGCATACCCGCTGACGCCCGCGAGCTGATTGTTGAAGTCATGCGCCACGCCGCCGGCGAGCTGCCCGATGGCCTTCATCTTCTCGCTCTGCCGCAAGCGGAGCTCGAGCTGCTTGCGCTCGCTGATGTCGCGCGCGAACGCACAGCTGTAATAGGTACCTTCGAACGAGAGCAGGTTCGCGGAGATCTCGACGGGTACGAGGCGACCGTCACTGGCGCGGTGTCGCGCCTCGAAGGTGCGCTTGCCGGCCTGCCTCAACATCGTCCAGATCTTCGGCCAGTCCTGAGGATTGACGTCAGCGTTGAGCTCGTAGATGTGCATGCGCAAGAACTCCTCGCGCGAATGACCGAGCATCTGAGTCGCTGCGTCGTTCACGTAGATGATGCTGGCGTCCTCTTGCACGAGGTAGGCGGCGTCCGCCAGGTTGTCGACGGCGAACTGGGTGAACCGCAGCATCCGGTTGGGGTCGTTGCGCATGGCCTGAGGCCGCTACTCTAAACAAGCGTCAGCGCGGCCGTCGCACGAAATCCGTCACTTCGTCGAAGAATCGGGACCCTTCGCCGAGGAACAGGTCATTGTGATGCCCGCCTGGGACCGTGACCAGCCGCGCACGCGGGAACGCCTTTGCGAGCTCGGCGCCCATCGCGTAGGGGACGACGCCGTCATCGGTGCCGTGGAGCAGCAGCGCGGGCACTGCCAACCGAGGCGCCTTGGCCAGAGTGTCGAAGCGCTCGCGCATCAGTAGCTTCACCGGCAGCCCGAAGACGAAGCGCGAAGCGACCTCTGGAATGGACGTGTAGGGCGTCACCAGCACCAGCGAGGCGCCGTGCCCCCGAAGTGCCATCTCGACCGCAACGCCGGTGCCCAGGGACTCACCGAACAGCGCGATCCGTTCGGGTCCAATCCCCTGCGCAGCGAGCTTGGCGAGGATCGCCTCGCCGTCCTCGTAGAGGCCAGCCTCCGAGGGCGCTGGCCCAGAAGACAGACCGTACCCGCGGTATTCGGCCAGCACGACGCCGACGCCGCGGCTGAAAAACTCGCGCGCCATCCACAGCACGTCCCCCATCGCCACTCCGTTGCCGTGAAAGTAGACGATCACCGGTGCGCCGGGCGGTCCTGAAAGTTGTGTGGCGTGCACCCTCACGCCGTCCCGCGCCTGCAACTTCAGCAGCGTCCCTTCCCCAGGCGCGTACGGGTCACTCTGCGGGGCCGGGTAAAGGAGCCGCGGATAGTACGCGCGCACGGCAAGCACTGCGGCGCCGCAGAGCAGGGCGATGCCGATGCCAGCGAGCCGCAGCCAGCGCGTGAGGTGCGAGTGATTGAGGGTCCCGATGAAGCCCCAACGCTACCGCGCGAATCCTATTCCGGGCAGCCGCAAATGGGTGCTACCGTGATCGTGCACAAGGGTGGTGAGCGGTGGCAGAGAATCGACGATGGATGGGCAAGAGAAGACGGAGTGACCTCCTCTCCGCGACGGCGCTGATTGGCGCCGTGGTGCTCGCAGCGGCATGTAGCGGCGACGACGGCGGAGACGGTGACCCCGACGCCAGCAGTGGCAACGCCGGTGAGCCCGGGACGAATGCCGGCGCGTCCGGCGGGTCCGATGACGGCCTGGGCGGCAGCGCGACGGGCGGCAGCGCGACAGGCAGCGGCGCGACGGGCAGCGGCGCGATGGGCAGCGGCGCGATGGGCGGCGACGCCACGAATGGCGGTGGGACGAACGGCGGCGGCACGAGCGGCAGCATCAGCATTTCGCTCGGCGGAGATGATGGGATCGGGTTAGCCGGTGGGAGCCCGGGGCTCGGCTCCTGTGGGGGCTCGCCGCTGGACGCCACTTTCAGCCCGGCCAACATCCTGTTCGTGCTCGACAAGTCGGGGAGCATGGACGTGAACTGGACGGCGCTGGAGCAAGCCGTGAGTGCCGCAATGGTCGGCGACGGTGCCTCGGCTTCCTACGGGCTCCTGCTGTATCCGTCGAACGACTCGTGTGGGGTCGGCGCCGGCCTCGACGTGGCGGTTCAACCGAGCGCGGACGCGGCCGGGCCGATCGAAGATGCGCTATCTGCCGTGGTCCCCGGCGGCGGGTCGCCCACCGCGGCCGCGCTGTCAGAGGCGCTCGACTACTTCTACGACGAGGGCTCCGCGCTCGCAGGCGACAAGTTCGTGGTGCTCGTGACCGACGGCGGCCCGACGTGCAGCGACGCTGCGAGCTGCGGCGTGGATGCTTGCACCGTGAACATGGAAGAGGCCGCGTCCCCGGGCACGTTCCCGGCCTGCGATCAAAACTTCAACTGCTGCGAAGGCTTTCCGGCAGCATGCCTGGATGACGACGCGACTGTCGCCGTCATCGAGGCGCTGGCCGACGAAGACGTGAAGACCATTGTCGTGTCCCTGGCCGAGACCACCGCGTACGACCAGGTCTTCACTCAGATGGCCCTGGCCGGTAATGCCGGTGACTACGACAGCGTGAACGGGAGCGGCCTGAGCGACTTGCTGAGCTCGATTTCTCGCGAGCTGGCGGCGAGCTGCACGCTGCGACTCGATTCGCCGCAAAACCCCGACACCGTGAACGTCATCATCGACGGCGAGGTCGTCGCGTTTGACCCCGACAACGGCTGGGTTTGGGATACGTCGACGTCGCCGCCGAGTGTGCTCTTGGTCGGCGACGCCTGCGACTACGTGACGAACGACGCGACGCCCAGCGTGCAGATCTTGCTCGGCTGTCCAACGCTCGTCGATTGAGCTCTCAGTAGCAGACGAGCTGCTCGTCCGCTTGCCGGAAGGCGCTCACCACCCATGCGGGCGTCAGGCTTGCCAGTGGCCCGTCGAGCGCTGGTTCGAAGGTGTTTTTCTCGGACACCCGGACGCTGGCGAGACCCGGCAGGTAGTCCGCGGTGTCGGCGTCGCCGCGCCGTGCCGCGAGCCGCAGGTAGAGCAACGCCTCCACGTACTGCTTCTCGAGCTCGGGGCCGTCGCCCGTCGTCATGAGGTCTCCGAAGGTCGTCCGACCGTAGAGCGACTGCGCCTTCAGGTGTCCGTTCGCGCTGGCCTCGCGCAGGAGCTCGAGCCCCTTCCAGCGATCGCCGCCGCCGCCCTCGCTCTTCATGCATTCCTCCCCACAGCCTTCCACCAGCGCACGGCCCTTGGTGTAGCGCTCCTCCGCCGCCTGCATTCGAGCGGCATCCGGACACGCACGCGGCTTTGCCTCGGAAGCTTGGCGAGCCTCGGGCTGACCCCCACCACAGGCCGTCAAGCAGATGAACACCGTGAGGAATAGCCGTGTCATTCGCTGGCGAGCAATCTAGCAGAGATCCGCGCTCAGCTGCGGACGCTGGAGGGAGCGTCGCTGGGCGCGATACCGGCCAGGATCTGCCTCAGGGTCTCGAGCTCGACTGGCTTGACGTAGTGCTCGTCGAAGCTGGCCTCCTTCGAACGCTCGCGATCCAGCGTCTGGCCGTAGCCGGTGATCGCCACGAGTCGGATGGAAGCCGTGGCCTGGTGCTGCCGCAGGCGTCGCGCCAGCTCGTAGCCGTCCATCACCGGCAGCCCGATGTCCAGCAGAGCGATCTGCGGTTCGAACACCGCCGCCGCAGCCAGCGCCGACGGAGCGTCGAAGGCAACCTCGACGCTGAACCCCAGCGCCCGCAGCAGATCGGCGAGCGTATTGGCGGCGTCCGCGTTGTCATCGACCACGAGGACGCGTCGCAACTTCTTCGGGGTGAGCTGGACCGCCACCGCTCCGTGGCTGAACGGTTCGACGACGGCTTCGAGAGTCGCCTGCGGCAGCAGGATGGTGAACTCGCTGCCGCGGTTCGTTCCCTCGCTGCGAGCGGAGACCGTCCCACCGTGCAGCTCCACCAGGTTGCGCACCACCGTCAGGCCGATACCGAGTCCTCCCTGCGCGCGATCCAGCGTGGAGTGGGCCTGCGCGAACAGGTCGAACACCTTGGGCAGCACGTCTTCCGCTATGCCGATCCCCGAATCACGGACCCGAATGCAGATCCGATCGCCTTCGATTGCCGCGCTGAGCCAGATCTCGCCGCGAGGCTCGGTGTACTTGGCAGCATTGGTGAGTAGGTTGGCGACCACCTGAGCCAGGCGCCCGGGGTCCGCCATGACCACCATTCCGTCCGCTGGTACCGACAGGCTGAGCCGCTGAAAGCGCTGCTCGAGCAGCGGACTCGCCATCTCGGTCGCCTTGGCCACCACCTTGGAGACCTCGATCAGCTCCTTTTGCAGCTGGATCTTGCCGCGGGTGATGCGGGACACGTCGAGCAGGTCGTCCACCAGCCGCGTCATGTGCTGCACCTGGCGCGAAATGATCATCCGTTCACGCTCGAACACGCCGGCGCCACGCAGATCCATCAAGTTGAGCGCGGTCACGATCGGCGAGAGCGGATTGCGCAGCTCGTGGCCGAGCATGGCCAAGAATTCGTCCTTGATGCGGTCGGCCTCGCGAGCTTCGGCGTACAGCCGCGCGTTATCGAGTGCGATGCCCGCGCGGCGCCCTAGCTCCTCTGCCATGAGCAGATCCTTGCCGTCGTAATGTCGCTCGGGCCCCGAGCAAGCCATCAGGATCGCGCCGAGCGTCCGCCCTCGCGCCGCGATCGGCACGATCATCCCCGCCGACATCCCCGTACGCTGGATCAAGTCGAGCAGCTCCGGATCGGGCATCACGGCGCGGATGCGCTCCAGGGTGATACCGGAGGCGATCCTGGACTTGCCGGTGCGGATCACGCCCGGGATGCCGCGTTCCCCGTCGTCGAGGGTACGCATGCGGGCTTCCAGAGCGCGTACGAGCGGCACCTTTTCGGGATCGACGTGGGCCACCACTGCTGGACTGCCCTTCTTCCGATCCTCCTCGATCGCGACGATGCACCAGTCGGCCATCCGCGGCACCACCGCTTCGGTCACCGCGCGTAGATCGAGGTTCGATGCCAGGATGGTGCTGGCATCGGCCAGCAGATCACTGCGGCGCTGGTTGCGCTCCGCCTCTTCTCGCGCCGCCTGCGCGGAAGTGTAGAGGCGTGCGCGCTCCAGCGCCTGCGCCGCGTGCCAGCACAACACGTGGAAGAAGTAGCGTTCATCCTCGAGGAACTGCCGTGTGCAGTCGAACCTGAGCGTCAGTCCGCCGATGCAGCGCCCCTGCGCGAAGAGCGGAACGCACGCGAGCGACGACTCGCCTTGGAGCCCGAACGCCTCGCTCGCCTCGGGGTAGCGATCCCTCATCTGCCGGGCTGACTCGAGCCAGCTCGCCGCGCCGCTGAGCACGGTGTCCAGGATCGGCAAGCGGAAGGGGTGATCGAGCACGACGGCCGCAAACCGCTCTGGCTCGGGAGCATCGGGCCCCACGACGCGCACCAGGCTGACGGTCTTGGCGTCGTCGCTCAAGATCCACAGTGCGCCGGAGCAGGCGCCCGTGGCCGCCATGCCCATGTCCACCACCGCCTCCACGACCTGTGGCCAGGTCAGCGCCTCCGCCAGCGCTCCGGTGAAGGCGTGCAGGCGCGCCATGCGCGTGGCCGGGCGATCGTGCTGGCGAACGTCGTCGATGACGGCGGCACAACGCGCCGCCAGCTCACTCATGGCGACGCGGTCCTGCTCGCCGTAAGCGCGAGGCATGGGGAGCTGCAGCGTCATCGCTCCCAGAGTGCGGCCCGCGCAGACCAGTGGATAGCAAGCGACCGCCAGCGGGACGACGTCGGGGTAATCGCGTGCGAAGTGCGGGTAGGTGGCGGCGTGGGCGGCCGTGTTTTCGAGCAGCACCGCCTGTCCCGTCCGAAAGGCATCCGTGAGCGCGAGCTTGGTCGCGACGCTCACCATGCGAAAGCGCTTGAAGTACTCGTCTGGAAAACCGACAGAAGCCAGGAGCTCCAGGTTGGCCCCCGACTCGTCGACGGCGTAGATGCCGCACATCACCCCGCCGAGAACCGGCACGTCCCGCGCGAGCACGGCCTGCAGCCGCTGCTGCACGTCCGACTCGCCGGCGCCGGCGAATGGAACCAGTCTCGAGAACGACTCGCCGAGCGTACGCAAGCGTGGCTCTTGCTCGGGTCCGCCAGACAGGCGCAGCAGCAAAAGCTGCTCACCGCCCAGCGGGCTGGCGTCGCAAACGAACCGCCGCCCGTCGCGCGCTCGCACCGGGAACGACCCTGGCGCCACCGGCGACGTCGTGCCCTCGGGCAGATAGTCGTCGAGGTCTGCCCCGTCGAGCGCCGCGACACTGGTTCCGAGCGCCTCCGCCGCCGCGACGTTGGCGAGCAGGATCTTGCACTGCCGATCAGCCAGCAGAAGGGGCTCGCGCAATTGCTGCAAGACCTCGGCGTAGTGCCCGACGCTATCACCAACGCTCATGCCACCGTCGTTTCTAGTCCGGGCGCCAAATGATGTGAAGCTTCACTCCCTGGCGCGGGCATTCGTGGTGAATTTGGTATGCCCAAGTGCGTGGATGTATCGCGATCGGTTTGGGATCGCTCGCTGAGCGGGGGTGAACATCGCTAGCGGCGGGCTGGATGCTACGCAGTGAGTATGCGCCGTGTTGCCTCGGTCGTGATGCTCGCCGTTCTGGGTTGCGTCGGTTGTTCCTCGGAAGGCGGGTCAGATCCGAACGCGGGCGGTGGCGGAAGCGCAGGTAGCAGCGCCGGCGCCGGTGGCGTACCCATGACGGCAGGCTCGGGCGGTTCGCCGAGCACGGCGGGAGCCGGCGCTGGCGGCGCGCCGGTGGCAGGGAGCGGCGGAACGGTTGCGTCGGGCGGTCAGGCTGGCGGACAGGGCGGACAGGGTGGGACGCCGGTGGTTGGCGGGGACGGCGGCGCGCACGTCGCGAGCTGGGTGCCGCCCTACCGCGTGCAAGAGGCCAAGCAGCAGCTGGCGGCTGACTTCGGTGGCATCGGCATGGCCGACGGTCTGTCGTTCCTGGCGCTGCAGTTCTGGCTCGCGAACGGTTCGACGACGACTCTCGACCCCACCGTGAGCGAGGAGGACGTCGCGTGGTTTCGCGACTGGGCGCACCAGCACGGAGTGAAGATCCTCCTCTGCATCCACAACAACACGGGGGACTGGAATTGGCCCCAGGCCGTGGGCGTCTTTCGAGACAATCGCGACGCGTTCGTCTCGCACGTGTTGAGCGAGGTCGCGGCGCGTGACTTCGACGGCGTCGACGTCGACTTCGAGGGCATCGTCGATGCGACGGCCGACGAAGCAGAAGCCTATCGGCTCTTCATCGAGGCGCTCTCCAACGGCTTGCATCCGCAGGGCAAGGTGCTGACCGTGGACTCCTTTCACGGCATGTGGAACGCCCCGAACTGGAACTGGTGGCCCGACCTGCTCCCACTCGTCGATGGCATCACCAGCATGGGTTACGAGCAGAGTGGCCTGGACCTCGACTACCAGACGCTCGTGGACCACGCCGCGGCGGCACCTGAAAAGCTGATGATCGGCGTGCCGGGTTATCAGGGCACCTGGCAAAACCACACCGTGACGGAGCACCTCGACTGGATCATCCAGCAGGGCCAGGTGGGCACCGCCATCTGGGACGCGAGCCTGACCGCCGCCGAGTGGCAGCAGAGCAGCGTCTGGCAGCAGCTCAAGACCATCAAGCAACGCTGAGCGGCGCTTCTGTTCACGGTAAAAGCCATCTCAACGAGAGAATTCGCGGTACTGCAACCGCAACCGGCCAAAGGGGTGGACGGGCACTCGCCTGGTAGCTAGGGTTGCGCCCGCCATGGAGAAGTCGCGCGCGCAAGTCACCATCCCTGTCGTCAGGTACAGCTACCCGCCCCAGGCCATCCTCTTCGTCATCGTCTCGTGGGTGTTCCTGATGGCGTTGATCGCGATGTACACGACCATCGCCATCGCGCTGTTTCCGATGGCGCCCATCGTCTGGGGTGGCGGCGCGTGCCTCGTGGGCGCGGCACATCAGTACGCCATCTCCGTCCGCACGCCGATCCGCTCCTGACGACGTCGGCCAGCGAGACGGCCAGCAACATGTCCCATCTGGGAAGGAGCGCGGGTGGACTCCCGTATGCCTGGATGGGACATGATGAAGACATTGGTGGTTCTGGGGTTGTTGACGGTTGCGCTCGGCGGATGCGGAGCGACGGACTCTGAAAATTCGATCGCTCCGAATGGCACTGCCGGCGGACCGAACATGGGTGCAGGCGGTGCCGACGACGGTGACGCCGCGAGCGAGCTCGAAGAAAACGATCTCTGCGACGACGGCGAGAGCATCGACTATGGCGCGTACTCGATGGCGGCCGGCGAGACGCCGATTGCTGCCAGCGCCTACGTGATCGACCTCCGAAACGGCGTCGTCGCTGGTTCCACCGAGCTCGAAGCGGACGAGGAGAAGTCGTGGCTCGGCAGCATTGCCCCGGCGGAGCTCGATCCGCCCGCTAGCTGCGCGGACCTCGCAACCTACACAGACCTGTCGCTTTTCGAGTACGAGGACGGCCGGTTCAGCGCCCTGGTCAATCACTCGCCGCGCATGCTGGTGACGGCCGACGGCGACCCTTGCTCCGCCGAGTACTCCTTGCACCTCGAGGACGCCGACGAGGTGGTCCTCTACGGGCTCAAACCGGGCGTCCGCGAGCTCGACGGACCCGTCCCGCTCACGAGCAAATTCGAACACTCTTGGGAGGGCAGCGCCGCGGAATTCGGCGCGAGCTGCGAACAGACTCCCAACTACGTGTACATCGTCGTGGCGTACCGCGACGGCAAGCTGCTGGGCGCATCCGCAGAGCCGGCAAACACCAACTAGTCAGGGAAGCGACGTCCACAGCTTCCAGAAGCCGTGCGACGACAAGCCCGTGTCGAGACCGTTCGAGTGACCGCCGGGAGTTGGACACCACACCACCGGGTAGCCCGGCATGCAGCCCTGGTATTCGACGCACGAGCTCGAGTCGAACTCCGTTTCGCCGGGCTCCCATGGCATCGTGTCGTGGCCGCAGCCGTTGCGCAGCAGCAGGCTGTTGCGCGCGGCCTCGGTCTGGTCGAGTGGCGTACCCTCGTCGTCGACACCGCGGTTGATGATGGCTGCTACAGGCCCCTCGCAGGCGTCGTGATTCAGCTGTAGGCCCGCAGCCGCCCAGCCCACGCCGCGCACGACCGAAGCACGATTGCACGATACGAGCGCCGTCAGCCAGCCACCGCTGCTGTAGCCACCCATGAAGATCTTGGTCGTGTCGATGCAGTAAGTATCCAGGACCTCGGCAAGGACCTCGTCGAAATAGGGCAGCTCCGGTGACCTGGGATCGTCGCCGTCGGGACCCGCCGAATAGCAACTGTAAGGGCTATCGGGATCGGCGAGCAGCTGCAGCTGAATCGAGCCATCCGCGGCGGGACCTTCGGACAACGGTGTGTTTTCGGCGACGGTCTGACCGCAACCCTGGCCCCAGATGGTGAGGACGGCCGGCGTGTTCTTGTCGTACGTCGCAGGCGGCCGCGTGAAGTACGTCCGCATGCTGAAGTTCTCCGCGTACGCAGGGTCGACGACGACCTCCACGTCGTGAGCGTTCCACTCCGTCGGATCTTCCAAACTGTCCTTGCCGCAGCCGGTGCTCATCGTCGACGGCGGCTCGCTGCCGCCCCCTGCCCCACCGCCGCCGATCGGTGTCTGAGAACCGCCCGTGGAGCCAGCGGCGTTGCCGGAGCCGCCCGGTGCCCCCGCCGTTCCGCCCGTCACTGCCGGCTCGGAATCGTCGGTGCCGCAGGCCGAAAGAGCGAAGCCAAGCCAGAGAACACTCGGGAAAACGTACGAACGCCGGACGTGGAGCGACATGGGCCTCGGGTTCGTTTCCGAGCGGGGCCGGC
>DATLIL010000307.1:0-12336 GCA_035539475.1 Polyangiaceae bacterium | reverse complement strand
GCGGAGGCGCTGACACGATTCGCTCCGGACCTGGCCCTCGGCGGTTCGATGGAGCTTCTGGCCAAAGCCAGCGGCACGTTGCCCGATCTGACGTTCGAAGCGCGACTGCTCAGCCGGGCCGGTCGTGTTCACGCCAAGGGCAGCGCGCGGCTCGGGCCCGTGACACGCGCTCGGGTCCAGGTTCAGGCCAGGAATATCGACGTGGCGGCACTCGAGCCGACGCTGCCCGACAGCGACATCGACTTCGAGCTCAGCGCACAGGCAGCGCTGAGCGGTGATGAGCTCGACGGCACCTTTCGCTTGCTGCTGCCACCGACGAAGCTGAAGGGTCAGACCTTGCCGGCCGTTGCGAGCGACGGCCGCATCCGACACAACGAGCGTAGCGGACTGCGTGTCTCTGGTCAGGCCGAGATCGACGAGGCGGGTGCGCCCACCACGGTGCAGTACGAGCTCGCGCTCGGTTCACGGCCCTGGCTGGAAGCGCGCAGCCAGACCTGGCTCAGCCGCCCGCAGCGGCTGGTGACGCTGGCCGGCGTTTCGCTGGCCGGTGTGGTCGAGGCGCGCGTGCGCTACGACCTGGCGTCCGAGCGTATCGACGGCAACCTGCAGGCGGCCCTGCCGCGCGTGGTCCGCGGTCGCGAGAGCATCGAGCAGCTGCGCATCCAGGCGACGGCTAAGGGTCCGGCCTCGGCACCGGAGCTCGCGCTCTCGGCCGACGCCGAAGGGCTGGTCGCGCTGGATCGCTACTTCGAACGCGCGCGCGTGCGCGTCGCCAAGCTCGAGCTCTCGCCGGTGCTCGCCCTGAAAAACTGCGACGTCGCGCTGACGCGCAACTCGACGACGCTGCAGGGTCACGTCGCCGAGCTTTCGCTGGGCAAGGAGCTACGCGTGGAAGGGCTGGCCCTCGACACGGCCGGCAGCGCCTGGGTCTCGCTGACCTGGCGCAACGGACTCGAGCGCCTCCAGGCGCGCGCTCAGGACGTCGACTTGCCGCGCGTGGCGCGGGCGCTCGGTCTGGTGATACCGATCGCGCAGGGCAAGCTCAGCCTGGAGGCGAACATCGATCGCACGCAAGAACAGCCGAGCGGCCTCGTGCGCGCGACCCTGCGCGAGCTCGACGTCGGTTCCATCGACGAAGGGCGCATCGATCTGACGCTCGCAGTCAGGGACGGCCAGGTCGACGGCGCGTTGATGGCCGATCTCGTCCGCGGCGGGCGCCTGGCGCTGACGCTGGAGGACGTCCCGTTGCTCGAGCCGCCTTTCGATGCGAAGGCGCTCGAGCGCCTGACCGGCAGGATCGGCATCGACGGCGAGCTCGATCTGGCCGCGCTCGACCGCCTGCTCGTGAACGAAAAGCTGCCGTTCGAGCGCGCCAGCGGCCGGATCACGGTCGACGCCGCACTCGAGCGCCCCGCCGCGGGTGACAAGCTGCCCGAGCTCGTGGCCCGAGTGCAGACCCGTCGCCTGGAGCTCGTCGGCAAACGCACACCGGTCGGGCCGGAGCACAGCACGCGCGAGGCGCTGAGCGCAGCGCCAATGCAGCTGCGCCCGCTCGATGTCGACGCCGAGCTCCGCCTGGACAGCGCCAGCGGCAAGACGGCGCTGCGCGTGAAGGCCAAGGACGATCGCGGCGAGCTCTTCCATCTCGAGGGACGAACCGAGCTGCCGAAGGCGCTGAGCAGCGCGCTGCAGCAGTCGCTGATGGATCTGCCGATCGAGGCCAAGCTCGTGGTTCCGCCCAAGAAGCTCGATGAAATCCCGGGCGTGGTGGCGCTATCCGGTAGCGAAGGCAGGGCCGGCGCGGAGCTCGTGCTGCGCGGTACCCCCCGCGACCCGGAGCTGAGTCTGATGGGTCGAGTCATTGGCCTACGTCCGCTGGCGGCGCGCTCCCCTCCGCTCGACCTGCAGGTCCACGCCGAGATCGAGCGCGAGGGCGGCAGGGTGGCCGCCGAGGCCCTCGTCGGCAAGCAGCGCGTGGCCTCCCTGCGCGGCTCCTGGCAGGGCGACGTCACCAGTCTGGGTGAAGCGACGTTCGAGCAGAGCCCCGTCCAGGGCAGCGCGTCGCTCGATCTGCGCGACTTCCCGCTCGCAGCGATCCCGGGCTCGAGCCTGCGTCAGCTTCGCGGCGCCATCACGGGCCACCTCGAGCTCGAGGACTTCGGTCGAGACGCGCGCGTGAACGGCTACTTGCAAGCGCGGCCGCTGCGTTTCGGCGAGGCGCGCTTCAAAGAAGTGCTCACCACCATCAGCATGGGCGGCGACTCGCTCAAGGCCAACGTGCGCCTCGAGCAGGCCCACGGCTCCGCTCAGGGCGCCCTCGCTGCGCGCTTCGCCTGGGGCGCCAGCCCGGTCCCCACGATCGATGCTCCGGTCGATGCACGCTTTGCGGCCAAGGCGCTGCGGCTGACTGGTTTCGCCTTGCTCGCGCCGGGCGTGATCGACGAGATCGACGGCCAGATCGACGCCGACGTCGAGGGACGCTTCGGCGACGACGAGCCGTTCTTGCGCGGCAGCCTTTCGCTGCACGACGGCGTGCTGCAAGAGCCGATCACGGCGCAGCACTTCCACGACATCGATGCCCGGGTGACGTTCGCCCCCGGCGAGGTGCGCGTCGAAGAGCTCGTGGCCCGCGGCAGCTCCGGTCGCCTGCGCGCCACCGCCACCGCACGCCTGCAGGGCATGAGCCTGCGCGAAGCCCAGGCCCACGTGCGCATCAAGCAGAGCGAAAAGATCCCCGTCACCGTGGAGGGCGTCGCGTACGGTGACGCCTG
This sequence comes from Polyangiaceae bacterium, assembly GCA_035539475.1. GTDB lineage: Bacteria > Myxococcota_A > Polyangia > Polyangiales > Polyangiaceae > PMG-095. The sequence continues at coordinate 9,565 of DATLIL010000307.1, read as the reverse complement.
GGGCAAGGTCGACGCCGCCGTGAACGTCGACGAGCAAAAAGGGACCAACGTGAACGTCGCGTTCACGGAGCTCACCCTGGAACTGCCCGAATCGGCGGGCACCGAACCCCAACCGCTCGAGGCGGCCCAGTACGTTCGCATCGGTACGCACCAGCGCAACGGCGAGCTCGTCACGTTGCCGCTGCAGCCGATGGCCGAAGCCAAGTCCGAACGCCGGGGGCCGCCGACGGTCGTCACGGTGAAGGTCACACCCAAGGCCCGGCTGAGAAAGGGCTCGATGTTCGACGTGCAGTTCGGCGGCGAGACCAGGATCGAGCTCGCCGACGAGCTGACCATGAGTGGGCAGATCACCATCTCCGCGGGACAGTTCGATCTGCAGGGCAAGATCTTCGACATCGAGCGCGGCGTGGTCTCGTTCGACAGTGGGGAGCCGTCGAACCCCACGGTCCTGGCCACGGCGCGCTGGGATTCACCCGCCGACTACACGGTCACCGTCGAGTACGCGGGAACGGTGAAGCAGGGGCAGCTCACACTGTCAGCGGATCCGCCACTGACCCAGAACGAGATCATGAGCTTGCTCATGTTCGGCAACCCGGAGGGCACCTCGGGTAGCAGCTCGGGTAGCGCGGCCGCCGCGGCCTTCGGCGTGGCGGGGAGCACGGCCATTCGCGGCGTCAACCGCGTGATCAACCGGCTCACCAAGCTCGACCTCGACGCCCGCGTCGACACCAGCACGGGCAGCGCGCGACCCGAGCTCGTGCTGCAGCTGACGCCGCGACTCTCGGCCCGCGTCACCCGCTCCCTGGGTGAGCCCGCGCCGGGTCAGCCTCCGGATCGCACCTTCGCGACGCTGGACATGCGCCTGGGTGGACGCTGGTCGCTGGCCACCACCGTGGGCGACCGCGGCGCCTCCGCCGTCGACCTGATCTGGCGCCATCGGTATTGACGCGCTGCGACGACCACCCTCCACGGTGACGGAAACTCCCGCTTGGAAGCGGCAATTTTCCGGAATTTTACCCGCAAATGACCAAAACATGACGGCTTTTGCCGGGCCTCCGCCCTAGTCTCAGCGCACCCCAATGGCCGTCATCCTGAGCTTCTTCTTCGGACACTGGCTCTCCGCGATCTTCTGTCAGACGTTCTTTCTGCACCGCTACGGTGCGCACCGCCAGTTCACGATGTCCAAGGGCTGGGAGCGCTTCTTCCACCTCTTCACCTTCGTGGCTCAGGGCTCGAGCTTCTTGAACCCGCGTGCGTACGCCATCTTGCACCGCATGCATCACGCCTACTCGGACACCGAGCGTGATCCGCACTCGCCGCTGTTCAGCACGAACCCCGCCACGATGATGTGGAAGACGAAGCACAAGTACGACGACTACGCCTACGCCCGGGTCGAGCCCGAGGCGCGCTTCGTCGGCGGCTACCCCGAGTGGCCCTTGATCGACAAGCTGAGCCAGTCCTGGCTGGTGCGCATCCTCTGGGGCGGCGCTTACACGGCGGTCTACCTCGCCTTCGCGCCGAGCATCTGGTGGTTCCTGCTGCTGCCCGCGCACTTCGTGATGGGTCCGATCCACGGCGCCATCGTCAACTGGGGCGGCCACAAGTACGGCTACCGCAACTACAAGACCGACGACGTCTCGCGCAACACGCTGGTGTTCGACTTCCTGACGGCGGGCGAGCTGTTCCAGAACAACCACCACGTGTTCCCCATGAGCCCGAACTTCGCCGCCCGGCGCTTCGAGCTCGATCCGACCTACCCGGTGATCCTGCTGCTGGCCAAGCTCGGCATCATCAAGGACGTGAGCGCCCAGCGCGCTCGCTACCCGCACGAGCGCACCGCCCCCGAAGCCGAAGCCGCCTCGGTCGCCGCAGAGTAGCCGCGCCCTCGGACGGGGACTGGTGCTAGGCTGCAGCCCGCCAAGCAGTGTTCTACCTCGTCCTCCTGCTGATAGCCGTCGTCTCGATCGCCGTTTACCTGCTCTTCATCCTGAGCCAGGTACCCGGCGCCAAGGAGCAACGCCTGGGCGTGCTCGAAGACCTGCCCGGCGACCTGGGGCAATGGCACGTCGATGAAAAGCCCGTCGACGGCCTGGTGCGCGAAGTGCGACACATCTTCCACGACGGCTCGGGCCTGCTCTCGCAGGGCAAGCTCGTGCAACAAGTGCGCTACCGCGACCCGACCAGCGGCGAGATCGTGCGCGTCGAGCCCGAAGAGATCATCAAGCGCAAGCGCATCAAGAAGTCGCTGTCGTGACGCTCGAGCCGGCTATTCCTTCTGTGCCTTGAGATCGGCCCAGCACTTGGGGCAGCGCCACTCGCTGACCCGACGCCCGTCGCTCCCCGGCTTGAAGACCAGCCGCCAGCCGTGACGCGAGCTGATCAGCGTGTAGTTCGTTTCTGTTTCCGGAGAGTTCGTCCCGCAACCGACGCAGCGGTGTACGGTCCGACCACTATGGCCGCCGTCGAAGCCCATTGGCCCTCAATCTAGCCGAGGTCGTGTCACTTCCGAGTGTTGCAATTGTGGGCGCAGGGCGCCGCCTGTCGGTCGACTCATCGCGGGACGGCGCCCACCGTTTCGTTACAAAGCAAGCATCGTCCTCGTTCTCGGGCCAGCGCCCTTCACCCGACATCGGCGACAAACGACCGCACGCCGCGAGCATCTCCCCAGACTGGCCACGCTGGGCTAGAGTTTCGGTTCGAAGGGTGAGCAGGGAATGAGCGTTCCCCAAGGCATCAGCCACATCGACGGCAAATACCGCGTCCTGGCCCAGCTAGGCCAGGGCGGCACGGCCGATGTGTCGCTCGCCGTCGCGAACGGTCCGAGCGGCTTCAACAAGCTGGTCGTGTTGAAGTCCATGAAGGTCACGCTGCGTGACGAGCCCGATCTCGCACGCATGTTCCTGAACGAGGCGAGGCTGGCCGCCCGCCTGAGCCATCCCAACATCGTGCAGACCAACGAGGTCTTCGAATTCGAAGGCCTGCCCGTGATCGTGATGGAGTACCTCGAGGGCCAGCCGCTCTCGAGCGTGATCGGCCGCGCGCAAGGCAGCGAGAGGCTCACCACGGCCATGCAGCTCAAGGTGCTTTCAGAGGCGCTGGCCGGCTTGCACTACTCGCACGAGCTCGAGGACTTCGACGGCAGCCCGCTCGGGCTCGTGCACCGAGACGTGAGCCCGCACAACGTCTTCATCACCTTCGACGGTCAGGTCAAGGTCCTCGATTTCGGCATTGCCAAGCTCGCAAGCTCGCGTCACCACACGGCGACGGGCGTGGTCAAGGGCAAGCTGCATTACATGGCGCCGGAGCAGATCGTGGGTGACGCCGTGGATCGCCGCGCGGACGTCTACGCGGCCGGCGTCATGCTGTGGGAGGTAGCGGCCGGGCAGCGCATGTGGCCAGACATGCACGACGCCACCGTCATGAACCACGTGGTCAACGGCGAGATCCCGCGGGCAAGTGACGTTCGAACCATCGATCCGGAGCTCGAGCGCATCATCGAGAAGGCGCTCGCCTTCGATCCGGGCAGCCGCTACGAGAGCGCACACGCCCTGCAGGTCGACCTCGAAGCCTATCTCGCCGCGCGTGGCTCGATGATTTCTCTGCGCGACGTGGGCAAGGTCGTTGGCGACCTGTTCGAAGATACGCGCCGGCAGACCAAGAAGCTGATCGAGACCCAGCTCTCCCGCGTCCCCACTCTCTCCGCAGCCGAGTACGCCGCCACGATGCCGCTCGAGCTCAACAGCGGCACTCACTCCGGCTACACCGCAGGCAGTCGCTCGGACCCGCCCGGGCAAGCCGCAAAGAGACGCGCTGGCCGCGGCATGTTCGTGCTGGGAGCATCTGTCTTGGCCTTGGGCGTCGTCGTCATCGCGCTGGCGAGACCGAAGAGCGAAGCAGCCGCCAGCAGCGCTAGCGCGCCGGCAGCCGCGGCCCCCACCGTTAACGAGCTCAAGCTGCGCGTGATCGCTTCTCCCGTTCACGCCAAGGTGTTCATCGACGACGAGCTGATGCCGTCGAACCCTTACTCGAAACCCTTCAGTGGGGAGCGCGGCAAGAAGCACCGCGTCCGCGCGGAGGCGCCCGATCATCAGACCGAGTCGAGAGAGATCGTGCTCGACGCCGACGCCGACATCGTCCTCGTGCTGGAGAAGTTGGCGGCGAAGCCTGAACCAGTAGCCGAACCGTCGGTGGCGCGGCCGACCCGACGTGCCGCAACCGTGGCGAAACCGATCAAGGCGGCCGCCGCCGACGACTGCAAGCCGCCCTACTACTTCGACGATCAGGGCTTCAAGAAGTACAAGCCGCAGTGCTTGTGATCGATCCGTTCGATCGAAACTTCTGAGCCGACGCCGGTACTCTCCTTATCGTCTCAACACGGGACGTCAGCAGTTGTGGGAGCTACCTTTGACGGGCGCGCCGATCTTTAGTCTCATGAGTGGGAGTCGCTTCAATGAGGGATGTAGAGCGCACCGCTGGCGCCATAACCAGGCGCATCACCGTCGTTCGTGGCCTGCTGCTCGGCGCACTGCTGGCAACATGTCCGCCGGCGCACGCTGATCCTCCCGCAGGCCAGGCCGATACTCCGGCGGACGGCGCCGACCAGACGACGCGCGAGCAGTGTTTTCAGAGCCACGACCAGTCCCAGGTGGCGATGCGGAAAAACCAATTCCTGGCCGCGAAGAGCTCGCTCCTCGTCTGTTCGCGCCCAGCCTGCCCAGCTCTCCTGCGCGGCGATTGTTTGGAGTGGTACGCCGACGTCGAGCGCTCGATCCCGTCCGTCGTCTTCGCTGCGCGGCGCGGGAACCAGGATCTGTTCGACGTGCGCGTCACCGTCGACGGCACTGTTTTCACCGAAGCCCTGGACGGTCGTGCCCATGAGCTCGACCCAGGCCGGCATCAGTTCAAGGTGGAGAGCTCCGGGCTCCCTCCCCTCGAGCGCGAGGTGCTGATCTCGCGTGGCGAAAAGGGGCGACTCTTGACCTTCGAGTTTCCCCCACCCGCGAGCGAACGAGCGGCGGGCACGACTACCGCTGGGCAGGGCGCTGCCGCTCCGCCGCCAGAGCTCCCCATGCACCGGCCCATCCCGCTCGTGACCTACGTCCTCGCCGGCGGTGCCGTGGTCCTGGCGGGCACGGGCGGCGTGATCGGGTACCTCGGCAAGCAGAAGCGCGACGATCTGGCGGCCGAGCCCGACGCCGGCGGCTGTGCTCCCTATTGCAGCGAGCAGGACGTCCAATCGGTGCAGAGCCAGCTGATCGCGGCGGACGTGCTCTTCGCAGCGGGCGCAATCAGCGCGACCGGCGCGCTCGTCACGTACTTCTTACGCCCGGAGGTACCGCTGGCGAAGGAGGAACGAAAGGCGCCCGGCGCGGCGGGAACATGGTCCGTCGCAGCAGGGCTCCGCAGCGTGGCGGTGCGAGGTTCGTTCTGATGCGACCTTTGATCCTCGCGCGACTGCTCGTTGCTCTGGTTCTCGGCGCCTGCGCCGTCCAGGGCTGTACCCTGACCGTCGATACCGACGAGCTCGAAGCGGGTGACTCCGCGCTCGGTTGCACCGCGCAGCAGAAGGTCTGCCACGATGCCGACACCGGGCGCGGCTTCTGCACCTCGCTCGATGTCCCGCAATACGGCTGCGACGATCCAGGTTGCGACGAATGCGTCCTGGTGGGCGTTGCGGTCGCGCGCTGCAACTCGCAGAACAAGTGCATCAAGAACCAGTGCAAGGCGGGCTGGCAGGACTGCGACGACGACGGTCTCGACTGCGAGACCGACACGCGAGACGACAGCCGCAACTGCGGCGCCTGCGACCGCGTCTGCGATACGACGCACTCCTTCAACGAGTGCGTGAACAGTCAGTGCGTGCTGTCTGGCTGCAGCCCGGGTTGGTTCGACTGCGACGACGACGTGTTCAACGGTTGCGAATCGCAACAGTCCTGCTCTCCCTGATTCTCCCTCACGCGTTCATCGCGTGAGTCTCCGTCACACCATTTGCCACACCCACACCGTCCTAGCCGGAGGTCTATCCATGCGCTCGTCTTACCGTCTCACCAACGCACTTCTGCTTTCCTTGCTCTGTCCCACCGTGGTCGCCTGCAGCGATAGCGGCACGACCGAGGATCGCGGACCCGTTCTCGAGGACAGCCTCGAAATCTATTCCTGGTGGACGGGCAGCGGCGAGGCGGAGGCGCTGCAGGCGCTGATCGATGTCTACTCCGAGAAGCATCCGGGTGTGCAGGTCACGAACGCCGCAGCGCTCGACTCGACCAACGCCCGCACGGAGCTCGCCGATCGACTCGAAGCCGGCGAACCGCCGGACAGCTTTCAGGCCATCTCGGGTGTCGATCTTCTGGCCCACGTCAACGACAGCCAGATGGAGCCGATCACGGATCTGGCCGAGCGTAACGGCTGGCTCGACGTCTTCCCTGCTGCCGTGCTCGATACCCTGCGCGTCGCCGACGAGCTCTACGCCGTGCCCGTCAACATCGAGCGCGACAACAACCTCTACTTCAACAAGGCCGTGCTGAGCGATCACGGCATCGATGCCCCACAGACGCTCGACGAGTTCTACGCCATGTGCGAGACGCTGCAGACCGCCGATCCGCCCGTGGACCCGCTGGCCCTGCCGCCCGCCGGCTGGGTGCTCGCTCTCGTCGCCTTCGAGACGCTGATGCCGGGCGTCAACGGTGGTGACTACTACCTGCGCTTCTTCGAGGGCGATGCCCAGCTCGCGGACGGTAGCCCCGATCGCGCGGCCCTCGAGGAGCTGTTCACGGAGTTCTACAAGGTGGCGCAGTGCTCCAACATCGACAAGGGCACGGCCACCGACCCGAGCTACCCGCGCTGGGATCTACACGGCGACAAGGTCTTCGACGGCGACGCCGCATCGATCGTCATGGGCGACTGGATGAAGGGTTACCTCGAAGGCGGCAAGACCTGGGAGGGTGACAGCCGCAGCGCCTGGGTCGCCAACGACGAGTTCGGCGTGGTGCCGGGCCTCGGCTCCGCGGGCCACTTCACCTTCAACTCGGCGGTGTTCGGCCTGCCGAAGGGCGCGCCCCACCCCAACGCCGCCGGTGCATTCCTCGAGATCGTGACGTCGGAAGCCGGCCAGGTGGCGTTCAACCCGCTCAAGGGCTCCGTGCCGGCGCGCACCGATGTCGGCCTCGGTGACTTCGACGACATGGTGCGAACCGCCGCCGAGGATTTCCAGGCTGCCGGCGCCGAGGAAGGCAAACTGCTGCCCGGCTACGCCAGCCTCACGACACTCGAGTTCCAGCTCGCCATCAATCCGGCGCTCGTCGTCTTTGCGGTGGGCGGCAGCAAGGCTGCCACCATGCTCAACACGCCCGACGCCGAGGTCGTGACTTCCGCTGAGGAGGACGTCGCTGCTGGCGACGTGGACTACATCGTCCAGAAGATCGTCGCCAACTACGAACGTATCAACCTCTAGCGCGGCCTCACCGTCAGGCGCCGGGTCCAGCAAAGGCTCGGCGCCTGCTCTCGTGAGCTAGAGGGCAATGCCGAGGTTCAGAGCGATCACCGGGCCTGGCGCAGGCTCTGGCGCATCGAACGTGACGAGGTACTCGAACTGCGCGCCGACGTAGAACGGCCGGCTGATGACACCCAGCGTGAGTCCGGGGGCCAGGAAGGGCTTGGCGTCGACATCGTCTTCGCAGTCGTCGCCCAGGCAGGCCTCCTGACTCCAGCTCAGTGCGCCGTTGGCCAGCGTCGGCCGCACCAGGAACGGTCCCGACCGAAAGTCGTAGCCGACCTCCGGACCAAACAGAAAAGTCGAGCGCTCGTAGACGATCGTCCCTCCCTCCCGCGGCACGCTGATACCTCCCACGTCGCGAGACGAGCCCGGTTCGGCAGGAAACCGTTGTTCGCCAGCCGAGCCGAGGAAATACGCCATCTGGCCGCCCACGTAGAGGCCGAAGCGGAACGTGTATCCGCCGCGAAGGCCCAGCCCGAGCGCGTACGCGTTCGGATGCTCGACGTCCATTGGCTCGCCGAAGACTTCTTCGAAGTCCTCGTCACGCTGTTCGAAGCCGTAGCCGACCGTTGCCGCGAGGGTGACGCAACCGCGCCGCGCCTCACAACGCTCCTGCGCCCCGGCGCCGCCACTCCAGCCAGCAATCGCTGCCACGACGGCGAACGCACTCACCCGAGACACCCGCAACCACGAAGCCATGCCGCTTCCTAACACGAGGGGTCTTCACGTGAAATGCGAGCGGCTGGGTTTGGTGAACACGCCGCGCAAGCTCGCTGCCTGTCGCGTGCGCGCCGCGCGCCACTGCCTTGCGACGCGGCGCACCACGGCCCGGGGGTACGGCAGGCGGCGCGCGCCCGGCGCCGCCCCAACCAACGAAATCCTGCACCGCGCGAATCACGCTGATTTCATCGCTCTCCGGCGCATCGCCGGGTTCGTGATAAAGTCGGCTGAAGGTGCAGGATGGGTAAGAAGGAAGGGTCCCGAAAGTTGCTCGTCGCCAGCGTCGGAGTGGCGACCATGCACTACGTCGCCAGTGGCTGCGATTCCCTCACGGACCCGAACGCCAACCCGCCCGCACGACCAGGGATGGTCGTCGGCACGGGCGGTGGCGCCATGGGCGGTACGGGCCCCTCACCGACCAGCGGCAACCTGCCGCTCTACCCACCGGACGAGTGGTACATGGACTCGGGCATCGCAGGCACGGGATCAACCGGCGCAACCGGCGCAACCGGCGCAACCGGCGGCACGGGTGGAGTCGGCGGCGCCGGGGGCGACTCGAGCGCAGGCTCCGGCGGTGAAGCAGGTGCCGTGCAAGGGGGCAACGGCGGCGCTGAATTCGGAGCATCCGGAGCATCCGGAGCATCCGGAGCATCCGGAGCGTCGGGCGCCGGCGGGGCGTAGAGCGACTGGACGGGCCCACGCGAGCGCCAACGACTCGTGCTAGGTTCCTCGTCAGGTGCAGGATGGGTAAGACGACAGGACCCAGAAAGCTATTGGTCGCGACAGTCGGGGTGGCCACCATGCACTACGTGGCGAGCGCATGTGACTCCTCGACCAGCGGCAACCTGCCCGCTCCGCCGCCGGACTACTTCAAGGATGGCGGCGAGGCCGGCGCGACTGGCAAGGGAGGCTCCGGCGGCAAGTCGGGCACAGCCGCAGGCGGCGAGTCGGGCGCTGCGCACGCAGAGTCGGGGAGCGGCGGCGCGCCGTGAGCGAGGGCGAGCTCTTCGAGCTCGAGCTGCTCGGCGGCAACACCGAGCGGCGCTTTCGCAAGATGCGTCCCGAGGTCGAGGCCATGCCCTGGGGCACGCTCGACATCTCCAAGGCCCGCGAAGAAGACCTGATCGCGGCGCGCCTGGCCTGGACCAGCGCGGCTTACCAGGAACACCGCACCGGCGTGGCCTGCGCGCTGACGCTGCGCGCTTTGATCGAGGCACGCGCGCCGCTCGACCTGATCGCGGTGGCGTCGCGCTTTCCGCTCGACGAGATGGTCCATGTCGAGCTCTGCGCGCGCATGGCCATGGAGCTCGGTGGCGGCACCGAGATCGTCCACGACCCCAAGGCGATGGTGCT
>DATLIL010000306.1:0-1999 GCA_035539475.1 Polyangiaceae bacterium | reverse complement strand
TACGTCCCATCACGTCGAGCCGTGACGACGATCGACCCAGCCCTCCGGGCCGCTACAACCGTGGCGTGCGTCGACTCAGTGCGACCAAGTTCGGATCCGTCGCCTTGGCTCTCTTCTTCCACCAGCGGGCCTCACTGGCGCGACCGCTGACCGCTCGCACCGGGCCCGGCCGCGCTGAAGCTTTTTTCGGCGCTGCCTTCGCCGGCGGAGTGTTCATGCGTAGCAGCCACGTCGTGTTGCCTGCCGCCGGATCCGCGAGCTCGAGCACGCAGGCGTTGGACTCGGCAAGCTCGTACGCCTGAAGACGTGGAACGTCTGGCGTCGCGGTCTTGACGTTGGCGGCCGGCTCGGGCTCGGGCGCGGACTGGGGCGCTGGCGCTGAAGCAACCTTCGCTGCTTGGATGGTGTCGCTGATCACGTCCCGACTCTCGCTGGCGGACAACAGTGCCGCGTTGGCCACCGCGAGCATGGCGAATAGCGCCGCCGCGCCCGCCCAGAGACGTCGATCTTTGAACGCAGAGCTCGGTGACGGCGGTTGCGAGATGCACTGGGGTGTGCGCACCGATGCAATGGATGTGCGTGGATCGTCGTGAGATAGAGGGATCGCCGGCAGCGGCTCTGGCCTGGTCAGCGTTTCTACCAGTTCCACGACCTGTGACTTCCAGCGTCGCTCGTGCGTGAACATGCCGATCATCCACTCGCACACCTGCGACTCGCCGACTCGTTCGGCCTCGCGGCACGCAGCCAGGAGCTCCTCGGCGAACTGTTGCGCGCTCTCCTGGCGCTGCGCGGGGTCGCGCTGGAGAGCTCGCAACACCGGTGCATCGAGCTCTTCTGGTAGCCCCGGGCGCAGAGAGGAGGGCGGGGGAATGTCCCCGTCGGCGACCGCGGTCAGGGTTTGCGCATCGGAGCCGCGATGGAACAGTCGGCGACCAGTCAGGAGCTCCCACACCACGACACCCAGACTCCAGATGTCGGCGCGCCTGTCGGGCCGTTCTCCCCGCAAGGCCTCCGGAGAGATGTAAGAGAACTTACCTTTGAGCACGCCGGTGCTCGTGCGGTGTGTCTGATGTTTGGCCGTGGCCAACCCGAAGTCGACGACCTTGGTGACGCCGGCGTAGGTCACGAACAGGTTTTCCGGAGACACGTCGCGATGAACGACGTTCAAGGGTCGCCCGTCCGGGGTGCACAGCTCGTGCGCGGCGTGCAGCCCCTGACACGCGTCCACCGCGACCCTGACCACCAGCGCGGCATGCTTGCGCAGATCGATCACCCGCCGCGCCGTGCGCCGATAGACCGCCGACAGCGGCTCGCCCATCAGGTATTCCATCGCCAGGTAGCAGGTGTCGTCGGCGGCATCCGAGGCCACGACCTCGCACACGTTGTGATGGCGCAGACGCGAGGAGATGCTCGCCTCGTCCGCGAACATCTCCAGGAAGCCCCGGCGCTCGAGCAGGTGATGATGTATGACCTTCAGCGCCACCAGGCGCGACCCACCGCTCGCTAGATCTTCGCGCGCCAGAAACACGGTCGCCATTCCGCCGGAAGCGAGCTCCATGCAGATGGTGTAGGGGCCGATGCGCTTGCCGACGAACGAACGAAACGCGGCACCCGTCACGGAATCCCTGCGAGGCGGAATACTGGGAAGACTCATGTATACCTTGTGGTTTGCCTACGGCACTAATCGTGCCCAGACAGGCGCCCCGCACTCAGCACCAGTTTCTAGCGACCAGCCCGGCGACGCTTCGAAGCCGTGCGTGAATAGCCGCACTCGCTCCGCCACGGCGGGCGGGCAGATTGAAACGCCCGCTACCGTTTCGCCGCGCAGCCGTGGCGATGTACGGCACCTTGCGGATTCTTCACCTGCCCGCGCTCTAATGCGGCGCTTCACGGCCAGCTTCACGGCCAGGAGAGCAAGACGGCCGCCGGTGCTCTCGTCGCGCTGAGTCTGGTGCCGCGGGAGCCCCCTTGTCGCGGCCAAGGACATACAGGACTAGCC
>DATLIL010000305.1:0-1902 GCA_035539475.1 Polyangiaceae bacterium | reverse complement strand
CGACCTTCGTGCCCTGGACGATCACCGCGGAGCCGAGCTTTCGTTTGGCCATCTCGCGGGCCACACTCCTGAGCGGAGCGTCGCCGGCGACGCAGTAGACGTCCGAGCTCATCGCCTCGTCCACCCGCACCTCGCTGGCCTTGACGTCCTGCAGGGTCTCCACCAGGTGCAGGTCGCGCTGCGACACGATACCGACGAGCCGTCCGCCGGAGAGAACGGGCAGGTGCCGGACCCGCTTCTTGCGCATCAGCTGGTGGGCCAGACTCAGGGGTTGGTCGGCGCCGATCAGGGCCGGGCTCCTGGTCATGTAGTCGCCGACGGTCACTTGCTTCTTCCGGGTGGTCATGCCCGCCGCTGCAGCATCGAGCGTGCCAGGCTGAATTTGCGCTGTGCTGGCCCCGACAGGCGCAAAAGCTGCGCGACGGCTCTGGCGGCGCAAAACCTGCGTCCCAACGGCGGCAGAATCCCTGCATTTCGCCCGGCACGCGGCGTGCTTGAGCGCCGGACATGACGATCTCCAACAAGCCCTTCGTCGTGGTGGTCGGCGTCGACTACTCCGAGACCGGCGACCTCGCCTTTCAGCGTGCCGTGGAGCTCTGCCAGGCCGAGCCCGTAGCCGCACTGCACGTCATCAACGTCGCGCCCATGGTCCTGGCCGCCGGCGACGTCGAGCGAGCACTGATCCCAGATCCTCAGAAGCGTTCCGCCGACGTCGAGGGTCGGCTCCTCGGCTACGTCGAGAAGCGAGTCGGCGAGCTGCGGGTGGCGGGCAAGAAGCTACCGCAGCGGATCCTCGCCCACGTACGCTGGGACATGCCGGGCGAGGAGATCGCACAACTCGCCGCGGATCTCGAAGCGGATCTGGTGGTCGTCGGCACGCACGGCCGGCGCGGCCTGGCGCGCGTGATGATGGGCTCCGTCGCCGAGCTCGTCGTTCGCCTCGCCCCCTGCCCCGTGCTGGTCGTGCGCCCCAAGGGGCTGGTCGAGGTCCCCGCCATCGAGCCTCCCTGCCCGGAGTGCCTCAAGACGCGCGAGGCCAGCGCCGGCGCGCAATACTGGTGCGAACAGCACAGCCAGCGCCACGGTCAGCGTCACACCTATCACGGCCAGGATCGCATGTCGGCCGACGGCACGATGCCGCTCGTGTTCCAGGGGCTGAACGCCGCTCGCTAAGAAACTCGAACTAATGGCGACAAAACTGCGGGTTCTTGCGGTCGACGACGACGCCTCGGCGCGGGCAGCCATGAAATCGCTGCTCGCGTCCCAGGGCTACGACGTCGATCTCGCCAGCGACGGCGCTGTTGCGCTCGAGCGCATCGTCGCGCTGCCGCCGGACGTCGTGGTGACGGACCTGGATATGCCCAACCTGGACGGCCTGGGTCTGCTGAAGGAGCTCCACGAGCGCCATCCGGACCTGCCCGTCATCGTCGCGACGTCGGCGACCGAGCTCAACGCGGCCGTGGCCGCGATGCGGGCGGGAGCCAGCGACTACATCACCAAACCGGTCGACTTCGACGAGCTCGTGCTGTCGATCGCCCGCGCGGTCCAGGAGCGCAACGTTCGCGTCGAGAACGAGAACTTGCGCCGCCAGCTGCGCGAGATGCACGGCGAGGGGCTGAAGGGACTGCTCGGCTCGAGCCCGGCGATGCAGAAGGTGTACCGGCTGGCCAAGCAGGTCGCCGGCTCTCGCGCCACGGTGCTCATCACCGGCGAGAGCGGCACCGGCAAGGGCGAGCTGGCGCGCGCCATCCACGCGCTCAGCCCGCGCGCAGACAAGCCGTTCGTCGCCGTGCACTGCGCGTCGCTGGCCGAGAACCTGCTCGAGAGCGAGCTCTTCGGCCACGAGCGCGGAGCGTTCACGGGCGCCGAGCGCAAGCGCATCGGGCGCTTCGAGCAAGCCCA
>DATLIL010000304.1:0-2213 GCA_035539475.1 Polyangiaceae bacterium | reverse complement strand
GCAAGAGCAACATGGCGCGCACGGTTTCATCGGGCAGCGGCTCGCCGACGCCGGCGGCGTGCGAGAGCACGAGGTTTCGCTGGATCTGCCTGAGCTCCGCGCCGTCGATGCGCTGCTGCGCCAGCGATCCAAAACCGGTGTTCACGCCGTAAAGGACCTCGCCTCCAGCGATGGCTTGTTCCAGAGCCCGACGCGAGCCGAGCAGGCGCTCTCGTGCGGATGGTGCGAGCTCCGCGCGACGCCGTCCGCGCGCGACGCTCGCGACCTCGTCGACGCTGAGCGCGCGCCCGTCGAGTAACAGTGCGGGATCCGAGCTCTCGGCCATGTCCTCATCTTGCCAGAGCCGGGCTTTGGGCGTCTTCTCGGCTACAGCGCCGGGGAGCTGTGCGGCTGGCTCTGGGGGCCACCAGCGCCCGCGACACTGGCGATGATGGCTTGCTCGAAGGCCGGCAAGTCGTCGGGCCAGCGGCTGGTCACCAGGTTACCGTCGACCACCACCTCCTGGTCGACCCAGCGGGCGCCGGCGTTACGGAGGTCGCTGCGCAGCGAGCGGTAGGAGGTCATGCGCCGACCGCGCACCACATCCGCTTCGATCAGCACCCAGGCGGCGTGACCCATGGCCGCGACGGGCTTACCCGAGGCAACGAAGTCGCGCACGAACGCCACTGCTCGCGGATCGAGTCGCAGGAAGTCGGGGTTCATGACGCCACCCGGCAGGAGCAGCGCGTCATAGTCCTCGACGTGCGCCTCCGTGATGTGGCGCTCGACGGCGACCATGTCGCCCCACTCCTGATTGCTGAAGCCCTGCACCCGGTCCTTCTTTGGCGAGACAACCTGCACCACCGCACCGGCGGCCTCCAGAGCCTCACGCGTCTCGACCAGCTCCTTCTGCTCGAAGCCGTTCGTGACCAGGATCGCTACCCGCTTACCATCGATCATGTTCATTTGGCATTTCTCCTAGGCGGGATGCGCCTCTTCGCCTCTCAAGGCACCGCGTGGCAGCTCCCTCTGGAACGGCACGAAGACCAGCCCCACGACGAGGCCATAGAGGAGGTGTTCGACCATGGCGAGAACGACGGGCATCGAACGCGCTGCGTCACCCAGCCCGAAGACAGGTAGAACCACATAGAACATCGCGAGCCAGACAACGATGCCCCAGGCCAGCCCGGCCAGGGCCGTCAGTGCCCGACTGATGCCGTAAAAGAGCAGGGCGAAGGCCGCGCCCCAGGCGATGGAAACCGCGAAGTGCGTGCCGAGGCCGACGTAGAGCGTGGCGAAATCGAAGCCCGGCCAGAACGCCCGCTCGCCGAGCAGCCAGACGCTGGGGAACTTGATCGCGCCGAGCAGATCTTGCCCGCGGATCAGCGTCGTGATGGCGACGTAAGGCAAGATTGCAACGCCGCCGGCGGCTCCGGCGATAACGCCGCCCAACAAGGCCGACTTCGCCTGGAGTTTGTTGTGGACCGGCATGAAAGACCTCCGATCACTGAGAGCGTCGTGCATTGGCCATGCCGGTTTCTGCGGCGTGGCGCGAGCGCACCCTTGTGGCGACTGTGGCCTGCCGCGCCGAGAGTTTCTGACGCTCCCCGCCAAGGCGACGGTCGTGAGCGCGCTAGAACAATGCCGATGCGAGCTCGCGAATCTGCGCTCACTGCCGACTACACGAAACGACAAACGCGTTCACTCCAGCGAGTAGCGCAAAGTTACTTCGAACTAAAACGATTCCCACACGAGCATCGCCGCGAAGCGAGTGCTACACTCAGATATGGATACGGCGCTACGTCGCGCCACAGCGCTCCTGGCAGTACTGATCGGGCTTCTCGTCGCTGCGAATGCCCGGGCCAAGCCTCCGGCAACGTTGAAAGGCAACTTCAGTCTACTCACGTACAACGTTGCCGGTTTGCCAGAGGGGCTCTCGTCCTCCACGCCCAGCGTGAACATGCCGTTGATCAGCAAGCTGCTCAACCGCTACGATCTGGCGCTGGTGCAGGAGGACTTTGCCTACGGTCGTGAGCTGCGCAGCGCGATCGCTCATCAGTACACGACGCCGGCCTTCCTGCGCGTCGATCGCACCACGCTGGGTGACGGTCTGAGCCAGTTCTCCAACACGCCGTTCGTGGGCCTGTTGCGTGAGACCTGGCGCGAGTGCAACGGCATTTTTGGTGCGTTCTTCGATTGTCTGGCGCCGAAAGGCTTCACCTTCGCGCGTCACC
>DATLIL010000303.1:0-4779 GCA_035539475.1 Polyangiaceae bacterium | reverse complement strand
CGGCACGTGCAGAGGATCCAGGACGAGCGCCACGAAGACGGCGGCCAGGCGCGCGCGCTCGGCGCACTCGCGAGACGCGTCGTCGAAGCGCCGCGTCTCACCCCCGACGCTGACAGAGAAGCTGTCCCCGCCGTCCTCGATCAGGACCGCTTCGGCGTCGGCGGCCGCACTGTCGAAGTGGGTGTGCGGCAGGAGTCGCTTCAGCTCGACGATCAGGCCGCGCGGACTCGGACAGCCCTCGGCCGGCCCTTGCACGTTGAGCGCAGGCGGTGAGGCCCAGACGTTCGAGCTGCCGCACCCGATCGTCAGGACCAGGGACCAAAACCGCTTCCGGACAGACAATTGGCGATCCGGGGCACACGCTACACCGCGACAGGGAAAGCCGCTACGAGCGTTTGCGCAGTTTGGCCCACCTTGGTCCCCGCTCCATCGCGCGCCCAAAAACGGGTAAGGTCGATGGGGCATGGGTGCCCGTATCCTCCTTGTCGACGACAGCCCTGCGATCAGGAAACAGATCCGCATGGCCCTCGAGGGAGGCATGGTTCTCGACCAGCTGTTCGAGGCCGAAGACGGCATCCAGGGTTTCAAGATGCTGGTCGAGCATCGGCCCGACGTCGTGGTCTGCGACCTGGTGATGCCGGCGGCCGACGGCCTCAAGTTTCTCGCCTTGCGAGCCTCCAAGCCCGAGCTCGCCGACATCCCGGTGTTGATGCTCACCGCTGAAGCGGAGCTCTCGCGCAAGGTCGAGGTCTTCGAGCGCGGCGCGGCCGACTACGTCACCAAGCCGTTCAACGATCGCGAGCTGCTCGCTCGGGTGCGCGTGCACTATCGCGTCAAGGCGCTGCAGGACGAGCTCAAGGAAGCGAACGCGCGCCTGGAGGCGCTGGCCACGACCGACGCCCTGACCGGGCTGTACAATCGCCGCTACCTCGACACGGTGCTCTTTTCAGAGCTGAAGCGTACCCTCCGTTACAAGGCGCCGCTGTCGATCATTCTCGTCGACATCGATCGCTTCAAGCTGGTGAACGACACTTACGGTCACGCCGTGGGCGACGCAGTATTGCGCAACGTGGCCGGTCTGATCACCCGGCAGGCGCGCACCACCGACGTGACCGCTCGCTACGGCGGTGAGGAGATCGTGCTGGTCTTGCCGCACACCGACGCGCGCGGCGCCGGTGAGCTGGCGGAGCGCTTGCGCCAGCTGATCGGCGAGGCCACGCACCTGCACGGTGAAGCCAGCGTCAAGACCACGGCGAGCTTTGGTATCGCCACTTACATGGCCAGCGCGCAGGCGCTGAATCCCGAGGAGCTGCTGCGCCAGGCCGACGAGGCCCTGTACGAGGCCAAGCGCTCCGGCAGAAATCGCGTCGCTGTCTGGCGCGCGCCCGCTGATCGCTAGAGTTTGCGGTACATCCACACGCTGGGAACAGCGCGGTCGAAGCCGGCCTTCTCGTACGCGCGCCGGGCCGGCGCGTGACTCGGATCGCCGCCGGTGCCGACGGTCGCGACCTTCATGCCCGCCTGTTTCAGCCGCTCGACGGCGAAGTCGTACATCGCGGTGCCGATGCCCTTACCCGCGTGCGTGGGGTCGACCGCGTTGAGGCCGATCTCGCCCACCAGCTTTTCCTGATCGAGCTGGAGCGACACGAAGCCGACGATCTCTCCTGCCGACTCGGTCACGTATAGCTGCCAGACCGGGTCGGAATCGAGCAGTGACGCCAGCAGGCCTTCCTGCGCGTCGTCGTCCCGCCGCTGCGCTATCTCGTAGATCTCCTCGCCGAGGAGCGAGCGGAACGAGGCGAACACAGGCGCGAAGGCCGCTCGGCGAATGGCCTGCAATCGGGGCATGTCTTCCGCTTGCGCTTCACGGAAACGGAGCTCGGCCGCGGTCAGGGCTGCCATCACGGGCATTTGCCACCATGTCCGACGGTTGTCATCAATTGTAATAACGTGTGGAGTTCAGAGGCGGCTGGCTCCTGTCGGTGTCAGCATTGGTGTATGCGGAAGTGGCGCCATGCGCTCGGGCTGATCTTGATCGGTCTGATCGTCGTCGCCGCAGGGCCCCTCTCTCGCCGGCTGCGCGCCGTCGATCTGCTGCAGCGGCTCAGTGGCGAGCCCGCCAGCACGGCGCCGCTCGTCGAACGCGATCTCACCATCGCCGGACGCACGGGGCCAATCCGCGCAAGGCTGTATTATTCGGCACAGGGCGGCAAGAAGCCGGGGCTCGTGGTCGCGCACGGTGTTCACTACCAGGGCATCGACGAGCGCCGTCTCGTGCCCTTCGCGCGGGAGCTCGCGCGCGCCGGTCGCGTGGTGCTCACACCCGAGCTCAGAGAGCTCGCCGACTACCGCATCACACGTCACGGCGTCGACGTGATCAGCGACTCCGTGCGCTGGCTGGCGAGCGAACGAGAGCTGGTCTCCAGCGAGCGCGTGGGCGTGCTCGGCTTCAGCTTTGCCGGCGGGCTGGGTCTCGTCGCCGCGGAGCAGCCGGAGCTCGACGGTAAGCTCGAGTTCGTCACCAGCGTCGGCGGTCACCACGACCTCGGGCGCGTGCTCGGCTTCTTCCTCTCCGACCGCGTGCCCACACCTCATGGGCTGGAGCAGCGCAAGGCGCACGAGTACGGGCTCGTGGTCCTGCTCTACGGTGAGCTCGACCATTTCGTCGAAGAGCCCGACCGCGAAACGCTGCGCGACGCGCTGCGGGCGTGGCTGCACGAGGACCGCGCAGGCGCCATCGCGCGTGCCTCACAGCGTACGACCCTGAGCGGCGAGCGCCTGTTCGTGCTCTTGCAGCAAGGCCGGCTGCTGGAGCTCGCCCCGGAGCTCGAGCGTTTGCTGCAGCAGCGCCAGGCCGAGCTCGCCGCGCTCTCGCCACGCGGCCGCCTGCGCGACGTCGGCGTTCCCGTCTACCTGCTGCACGGCAGTGGCGACAGCGTGATCCCGCCCAGCGAGACGGAGTGGGCCGGCCTCGAGCTCGCCGGCGCTCCGCACCGCGCCCTGGTCTCACCGCTGCTCGAGCACGTCTCGGTCAGCGGCACGGCCGGGCTCGTCGAAAAGCTCGAGCTCGTCGACTTCATGTCGCGCTTGCTGTGAGCGGCTAGCGCTGGACTCTGCCGCTGGCTTCGCCCGCGACCATGCGGTCGACCTCGGCCACCGACACGCGGTTGTAGTCGCCGGGGATGGACTGCTTGAGGGCGCTGGCGGCGACGGCGAAGGCCAGCGCACGCTCGGCGGAACGTCCGCTGATCACGGCGTAGATCAGGCCCGCGGCGAAGCTGTCGCCGGCGCCGATCGGATCGACCGGGTTGATGACGTAGCTCGGAGCGCGGAACAGGCTGGTGCTGGCGTGCTCGTAGAGCAGGCCGCTCCAGCTCTGCAGCGCCTCGCCGCTCGGCTCGCGCGACGTCATGGCCACCATCTGGATGCGAAACTCGCGCGCCACGCGCTCGGCGATCCAGCGGTAGCGGTCCACGCCCGTGGCCCCGCCGAGCAGGTCGGTGGTCGGTATCGGCACGCCCAGGGCGCGCTCCATGTCGTCGTCGTTGGCGATCAGGATGTCGACGAACTCGAGCAGCGGGCGCATCACACGCTGCGCTTCTTCTGCAGACCACAGCTTGCTGCGGTAGTTCAGATCGAGGCTGACGGTGACGCCGGCGCGCTTGGCCGACTCGAGCGCCGCGCGGGTGCAGGCCTGAGGCATGGCGCCGAGCGCGGGCGTGATACCGGTGACGTGAAACCACTGCGCGCCGGCCAGGATGCGGTTCCAGTCGAGCGCGGAGGGCTCGAGCTCGGTGATGGCCGAGTAGGCACGGTCGTAGAGCACCACCGACGGCCTCTGGCTGCTGCCCGTCTCGGCGTAGTAGATGCCGACGCGCTCGCCGCCGCGCACGATGTGATCGGTGCGCACGCCCTCCGAGCGCAGCACGCGCACGGCCGACTCGCCGATGGCGTGCGTCGGCAAGCGCGTGACGTAGTGGCTCTCCAGACCGTACGCCGCCAGGCTCATCGCGACGTTCGCCTCGCCGCCGCCGAACGTCGCCATCAGCTCGGGCGACTGCAAGAAGCGCTCGAACCCGGGCGGGCTCAGGCGCAGCAAGATCTCACCGAACGTCACGGTCTTCTTCATTCGAACCCTGCCGCTCGAGTCTGACGGGGAAGCCGCCGAACAGCAAGAGCGTGGCTCGGCCAGCAGCCACCAGGCCTCGGCGCTCGATCAAAGCGTGCGCGCGCCGAGGTGTCGGATGGCTCGGAGGACCCACCATGATTCATCGCCGTCTCGTGTCAGTTGCTGCAGCGCTCGCCTTTTCGCTCAGCGCACAGATCGCCTGCGCCGAAGACCAGTTCTACAAGTTCGACGACGAGCTGCTCGACGCCAAGGGCCTCGACTCGAATGCCGCGGTGATCAAGGTCCGGCCGCCTGCGGCACGAGTCACGTTGATCCGGCCGCGGGCCTCGTTCGTGCCGGAGCTCTTGAAGTCGATCGAGCAGATCTAGTCGGCGACTGCTGCGCGAGAGTCCGCGGCGCTTCTCCGGCGCATCTCTGCTAGCGTTCGGGGCGATGAGCGGAACATTCCCCGCCAAGGCCCCCGAGTGTCTGGAAGCGCCGTCGGAATCAATCGAGCTCGTGATCGCGGCGCGCGCGCGCGATCTTGGCGGCTTCGAGGTGCGGCGGGTGCTGCCGTCGTCCAAGCGGCGCCTGGTCGGCCCGTTCGTCTTTTTCGACCACATCGGGCCCGCCGAGCAGCCGCCGGGCATCGGCATCGACGTCAGGCCGCA
>DATLIL010000302.1:0-2861 GCA_035539475.1 Polyangiaceae bacterium | reverse complement strand
GTGTCACCGTCTTTGGCGCCCCCTGAGCGACCGCGACGCTCGGAGCGCCGAGCGAGAGCAACACGGCCAGGAGAGACGAGCGGAGAGAATGCGGCATTGGCATGGAATTCCTATCTTGCGGCGACCGCATCGGACGCGGGGCTGTTCGTGTCGGAGCAGCGCTTCTGCAGCACCGCGAGCACGCGGTCCTGGAAGTCGCCGATGATGGCGCTGGCCCAGAGCTCGCCGTACCAGTTGACGCTGGTGCGGAGGACGTAACGCGACGAGAGCTTCAGCCGCGTGTGCTGCGGGCCCGCGGGCTCGAGCTCGTAGGTGGCGTCGACGAAGCGGAAGTAGCCTTCGCTCAGGGCGTGACGTTCGACGCTGCCCGGCACGAGCTGTCCGGCGTCGACCGCGATGTCGAACGCGAGGCGCGACGGCCGTTCGTAGACGCCGACGCGTTCGTCGAAGACGAGCCCGTCGCTGAACTCACCGCGCCGCCGTGCGCCCACGCCCTCGCGATCCACGCTGGCGCGGATCGGGCGGGGGATGCCCATCACGGTGTTGAAGAAGCCAGCTTCGTACTCGGAGTCGCGGATGGTCTCGACGTTGCCCAGCTGCGGCCAGATGCGCTCGGCGCTGGCGGCAATCAGCACGGACGAGCCGACCTCGACCGTACGCTCCGACGTCGAATAGTGCTCTTCGAGTGGGGCGATCACGAAGGGCAGTAGCGCGATCACGGCCGCGGCCGCCTTGCGCTTCTGGCTCTTGATCCGCGAGCCGCGCACCACGCACACCAGGAACGTGATCAGCATGGCGAGCACCGCCGCCACGATGAAGGGGATCAGGAACAGCAAGAAGCAGCCCAGCCGCTCGACGCGCAGGGCGGCCATCAGCGCGAACATGCTGAGGATGGCCACCCACGGAATGAACATGATGTTGCGGAACGAGCGGATCTGGTCCGGATCCGCCATCAGCAGCGGGACCGCCCCGAGCGCCGCGGGCACCAGGAACAGGAACGAGACGGTGGTCAGGCTGCTCATCCCCAGGCGCGCGGCGATACCGTAGGCAGCACCAAAGGCGAGGCCCGTGACGAGCAGGGTCTTCTGGGAGGAAGTCACCTTGAAGGCTCGTAAAAGTGACGTCGGGACAAACCACAAGGGGTATCAGTGAGGTCGACTTTTCACAAGGCCTCTCCCCATCACCCAAACATGCGATGACGTCCGACTCGTACGCGGATTTCCGGAGCTCCCGCTCGCTGTCAGACGATGCCCTACCGCTGGAGCGGCTCGCCGCTACGCATCGATCCGAGAATCAGAACCAGGCACCGAGCAGCGAGTTGCCGAGCAGCGACGGTCGGCCCGCGCGCGCGGCCGCGGTCTCGTCCAGATGGACCAGCGGCTCGGGGAAGACCAGCACCGCATTCAGCGAGAAGGAGAGCGTCACGCTGGCGGCGAGCGACACGACGGCGCCGGCCCCGAACACGGCGGACACGCCCAGGAAGTCCTCGCTCTTTCCGACGAAGCCCGGGCCGCCGGTGCCCTCGACGTCGAGGTGATAGGCGCCGATGCCCGCCGAGAGCAGCGGGCGCAGCGGCTTGCTTCCGAAGAGCCAGGCGACGTCGAGGTACGCGAGCTGTTGCTCGAGGTTGGCGCTCCCCGCGGCGGCCTCCACGAGCGTCGCTCTGCCGAGACCGAGCAGGTTGAGCCTCAGGCCGACGCTCTCCACCGGGAAGTACGAAATGCGTGCCGCCAGGGCGACCTGATGCCCCATACCCTGGAAGCTCGACAGCAACGCCGGACCGAGCTCCAGCCCTCCCGACGCGGCGGGCTCGGCAGCGGGAGGAGGCGCGGGTGGAGGCTCCGGCCTGGGCTTTTGCGGCGGTCCTTCCGGCCTGGGTGGGGGAGCGTTCGAGGCGTCCATCAGCCGCTGTAAAAAGCTCACGCGCAGGAGCTCTGCGGCGCGTACGGCAGCGGTCTTCTCGTCGGTTCCGGCGGAGAGGCCCACGTCGAGGTGGTGCACGATCGGCTCCGGTCCCAGCCGATCGGCGATCCAGATCCGCACGCCGCCCTCGGGCAGCACTTCGATCTCGATCGCGGCGACGGCTGCCAGCGCTTCGGAGCTGACGAGCACTCGTGACGCTGGATCGAGCACGGCGCTGGGGCGCGCCACTCGTCGTACGTCCGCGCCCGCTGCGACGAGCTCGCCCTCGACGCGGGTCACGAGCTCGGTCACGGCCTCGTTGTCCGGAGTCTCGAGCATCAAGACCAGCGGTGCACGCGCCCACGCGGGGACGGCGAGCGTCATGATGAAGGAGAGGACGAGCCCTAGGACCCAGAGGCTGCGGGGCTGCCTCATCGGCTGCCGAGCAGCGAGCGCGCCAACCCGGCGTAGCTTCCCTCGGGGAAGCGCGCGAGGTAGTCCCTGGCGAGCGGTAGCGCTGCCTGACGGCCCTGCACTCGTTCGACGACGAGCATCTTTCTGCCCATGGCCTCGGCAGCGTAGGTCCCCGTGGGGGCCTCCATCAAGTAGCGTTCGTACCACTCCAGCGCTCGCGCCGGAGCACTGCTCTCTTCCAGGCGACCGAGGAAGAACGCCGCATCACGCGATTGGCGGGAGCTCGGAAACCGCGAGCGCACGGTGGAGAGCGCCTTGCGCGCGAGGTCGTTCTGGCGCGTGTAGCGAGCGGCGTCCGCCAGAGCCACCAGATCGGCGGCACCGCGCGTGGAGAGCGCCTGGCTGATGCCGCCTGCCTCTGCCTGGGCGATGATTTCTTTCACCTTCCCGCGCGCGAGCAGCTCCGTCCAGCCCTTGTCCGGCGCAGGCGCAGGAGTGGACGCTGCCGGCGGGACGCCTTCGGGCGCCGCCGCGCGCTTCGGTTC
>DATLIL010000301.1:0-5434 GCA_035539475.1 Polyangiaceae bacterium | reverse complement strand
CAGTGCAAGTCGGGCGCCTCGTACAAGGTGGAAGGCTGGGCCGGCACCGAGATCAACCAGGAGGCCTTCATCCTGTTCAAGAAGTACGGCGCGCAGTATCCGAGCGAGACGCTGCCGCTCGGCGCCGCTGGAGGCCTGACCGGAACCGCCCGCGCCAACCTCATGTGGAGCTCGTCTAACACCGGCTTCCTCGCAGTCGACGTCTTCGCAGCCGGCCAGGCGCGCTTCTTGACCGGGCGCAACGACGTCACCCACCACACCGACGTCAATCCCCTGGGCGTGATGACGCGCATCGGTTCCGGACGCTCGTTTCCGTCCGGACTGACCGACGCCGACCTCCTGGCCTCGACCGTCTCGGATCACGTCACCACGGAGACGGGAACCGTCAACGGCGTGAGCCAGACGATCACGGGCTGTGACTACGAAGGCGACGACATGGGCACGGCCGGCCTCGACGACATCTGGTTCGAGGGCGTCGGGCAGATGACCCTGGCCTTCTACCTGTCGGGCGACGCCATGAACGGCGACTTCTACCGCACCGCCTCGGAGCAGGGACAGTGGGGCGCTGGCGCCTGCAACGGCGCGGCGAACTGCGGTGGCATCCAGTACTCGCTCAAGGGCACGAACAACGGCTACTGGACCATGACCACCGCACCCGCGATCTCGCCCACGGGCTTCTACTTGATGGCGCTCGACGCCGCCTACCATCCAGCCAACCCGTTCAACCCCTACGGGCTGTAGCCGCGGCTGGCAGGGTAAGCTCCCGCGAACTACCTTCGGCAGAAGGGCAGGCCGATGGCCGACCTTCTGCTGGAGTCGGGCGCGCGAACGCTGTTCTTGTGCGGCGACGTGATGACCGGGCGCGGCATCGATCAGGTGCTGCCCCACCCGAGCGACCCGCGCCTGTACGAGTCGTACGTGGACGACGCGCGCGACTACGTGGAGCTCGCCGAGGGCAAGAACGGCCCGATCGAGGCTCCGGTGGCCCTCGACTACGTCTGGGGGCAGGCGCTCGAAGAGCTTCGCCGGCGCCCCACGCACGCGCGCATCGTCAACCTCGAGACGAGCGTCACGACCAACGAAGAGGCCTACCCCAAGGGCATCAACTACCGCATGAACCCGCGGAACATGGGCTGCCTCACCGCCTTCGGCGTCGACTGCTGCGTGCTCGCCAACAATCACGTGCTCGACTGGAGCGAAGCTGGACTGGTCCAGACGCTCCGGGCCCTCGAGCAGGCGGGGCTGAAGACCGCCGGCGCGGGAGCCACGCTGCGGCAGGCGGAGGCGCCCGCTGTCCTTCCGATCGACGCCGAGCGCCGCGTCCTGGTCTACGCCTTCGGCACGCCATCGAGCGGGGTCCCTCCCAGCTGGGCGGCGACATCCGAACGGCCCGGTGTCGCGTTTCTCGGCAATCTCTCGGCGCACACCGTCACCGAAATCGGACGGCGTATCGCTCGCGAGCGAAAGGTCGGCGATCTGGTCGTCGTCTCGATTCACTGGGGCGGGAACTGGGGTTACGAGATCCCGGAGGAGCAGCGTCATTTCGCTCGTGCGCTGATCGACGACGCCGGCGTGGACATCGTGCACGGTCATTCGTCGCACCACGCCAAGGGCATCGAGGTGCACCATGGCAAGCCGATCCTCTACGGCTGCGGCGACTTCTTGAACGACTACGAGGGCATCACGGGGCACGAGTCTTACCGTGACGATCTCCCGCTGATGGTCTTCGTCACGATGTCGCCGAGGGCACTGACCCAGGTCGAGCTCGTGCCGCTCCAGATCAAGAAATTCAGGCTGGAGCGCGCTTCGGCGCGCGACCAGCTCTGGCTCGCCGCGGTGCTCAGCCGCGAGGGCGCAGAGCTGGGCACTCGAGTAGAGCCGGGCAACGAGGGTGCTCTGGAACTCCGCTGGGGCTGAACGGGCCGGAGGTGCTATGGTCCGCGCCCCTCCATGCTGGTCTCGTACAACTGGATTCGCGAGCTTCTCCCGGCGCTGACGGCCGATGCCAACGACGTGGCCCTGCGGCTGTCGGCGGCTGGCCTGGCCGTCGACGGCGTCAAGTCGTTCGGCGCGGCGCTGGCCGAGGTGATCGCGGTTCGCATCGTCGCCGTCGAGGCGCACCCCAAGCGCAACAACCTCAAGCTCGTCACCGTCGACAAGGGCGGCAGCGAGCAGAAGCTCGTTTGCGGAGCCAGCAACGTGCCAGCGCCGGGCGGAACCGTGGTGCTGGCGCCGCTCGGGGCGCGCCTGCCCTGCTTCCCCGAGCCGCTGGCAGGCCGCGAGATCGGCGGCGTGCTGTCCGAGGGCATGCTCTGCAGCACGACGGAGCTCGGCATCACGGAGAGCGCCGACGGCATCCTGATCCTGCCCGAGGGGCTGGCGCAACCGGGCCAGAAGCTGTCCGAGGTCGTGCCGAGCGCCGTCGACACCATCTATGAGCTCGACATCACGCCCAACCGCCCCGACGCCCTGGGGCACATCGGCGTCGCGCGCGAGCTCGCCGCGCTCTACGGCTTGCCCTTCGCGCAGCCGGAGCCGAAGGTCGCCGCCGAGAACGACGCCAAGCTCGCCGAGCTCGTCAGCGTCGAGAACCAGGACACCGAGCGCTGTCCGCACTACGGCGCGGGCGCGGTGCTGGACGTCGAGATCGGGCCCTCGCCGCTCAGCCTCGCCTGGCGCCTGGAGAGCCTGGGCGTGCGCGCCATCTCCAACGTCGTCGACGTGACCAACCTCCTGCTCCAGCTCTACGGCCAGCCGCTGCACGCCTTCGATCTCGATCGCGTGCGCGGCAGCAAGATCATCGTGCGCCGAGCCAAGGCGGGCGAGCCGTTCACCACGCTGGACGGCGTGGCGCGCAAGCTCGAGGCGGACGATCTCGTGATCTGCGACGCCGAGGGGCCGTCGGCGCTGGCCGGCGTCATGGGCGGGCAAGACAGCGAGATCCGCGAGAGCACCCGGCGCGTGCTGCTCGAGTGCGCTTACTTCACGCCGCGCGGCGTGCGCCGCACCGCGCGCCGTCACGGCATGCACACCGAGTCGAGCCACCGCTTCGAGCGCGGCGTCGACTGGGCCAACGTGCCGCGAGTGCTCGAGCACGCCAAGGCGCTCCTGGTCGAGCTCGCCGGCGGCCGCGCGGTGCCCGGCGCCATCCACGCCAAGGGCGAGCTGCCCAAGCTGCCCACGATCCCTCTGCGCTCGGCCAGGCTCGACGCGCTGCTCGGCACGCCCGTGCCGTTCGCGGAGGCCACGGCCATCGTGCAGCGCCTCGGCTTCACGATGGTCGACGAAAGCGCCGCGAGCGCCAACCTGCGCGGCGCCTCGTGGCGACCGGACGTGACGCGTGAGGAGGATCTGATCGAAGAGGTCGCTCGCGTTCGCGGTCTGGACAAGATCCCGACGGTGCTGCCCGCGATCAGGCCCGAAGCGCCGCGAGCGACGGGCAAGCTCGAGCGTGACGTGGCCGAGCAGGCTGTGGCGCTCGGGCTGTCCGAGGCGCTCTGCTATGCCTTCGTCAATCCGGGCGATCTCGCCAAGCTCGGCGCGCCCACGGCCATCGTCGAGCTCGCCAATCCGCTCAGCGCGGAGCGCAGCGTGCTGCGCACCAACCTGCTGCCCGGATTGATCGAGGCGCTCGGCCGCGCCCGCCGCCGCGGTGAGCAGCGCGTGCGCCTGTTCGCGCTCGGCTCGCTCTTCCTCGCGCCCGTGGCCAAGGCCGGCGCCGGCCCGCGGCCGCGGCTGGCGGACGACGTCGGCAAGCTGCCGCACGAGCAGCCCTCGTTCGCCGCGATCCTGTCCGGACCACGCGCGGAGCATCTGGTGCTCAAGGCCGACGACCACGACGTGTACGACGCCAAGGCCATCGCCCTCGAGCTCGTCGAGCGCGTCACGCGCCGGCGCGCCAGCGTCCGCCTCGCGTCGGAGGGCGAAGGGCTCGCTCATCTGCATCCGCGCGGACGCAGCCTCGTCCTCGTCGGCGAGCAGGTGGTGGGCCGCCTGGGTCCGCTCCACCCGGACGTGATCGACGCCTTCGATCTCGGCGCCGGTGCGCAGGCCATCGAGCTCGACCTGGAAGCGCTCGGTGCGCTCGGGCAGCGCACGCCGCGTTACGAGCCGATCCCACGCCTGCCCGCCGTCACGCGCGATTTCTCGCTCGTGGTCAAAGAGGACGTCGCGGCTGGCAGCGTCGAGGGCGTGCTCTCGCAAGCCGGCGGCGAGCTGTGCGAGTCGATCGAGGTGGTGGCGGACTTCCGCGGCGGCAGCGTCGCCGAGGGCCACCGCTCGCTCACCTTCCGCGTCATCTACCGTGATCCCAAGGCCCGAACGGCGCCCGATCAGGCGCGGACGCTGACCGATCAAGAAGTGGACGCCGTCGTCAGCCGCATGCTGGACACCGCCAAAACGAGCTTCGGCGCCACCCTGCGCTGAGCTATTCTAGGGCCCATGCGCTGCACGGCCCTGCTCGTCTGCGTGCTGCTCGCTGGCTGCGAGCGCAAGGCGCCGGGGCCGGTCGAGTGCGTCACCTTCGCCCGGCAAGCGCTCGGCAACTTCACGACACAGGCCGCGCACGACGAGCTCGTGCAGCGTTGCCTGACCACACCCTACCCTCGCACGCTGCTCCAGTGCGTGGACCGGACCGGTGATCTGCGGACCTGCCGCCACATCCTCGCCCGCGGCATGCTCGAGAACCCCTGAGCCATGCAGGGGCCTCCGTATGATCCACGTTTTCAGCCGCCGCCCGCCGGCAGCTATGGCGTCCCCGCGCGGCGCGAGCCTCCAGCCTCGAACGAAGCGGTCGCCGCCATCGTCCTCGCCGCAGCGTCGTGGATGTGTTTTCCGCTCGGCTACGTCGCGATCTTTCTCGGCCTGCGTGCCCGCCAGCTCGCCTCGCAGAACCCCGAGACCGTCGGCGGCGATCAGCTCGGGCTGATCGCGATGATCGTCGGCGGCGTGCTCGCCGGCCTGCAAACACTGCTCTGGCTCGGCTACGCCGCGATGATCGCTTACTTCGCCCTGGTGCATAAACCCTAGTTCTTTTGTTTGGGGAACACCCCGGGCGCGCGCCGCCTCGACACCGTCGAGAAGCTCACCCGCAAGCAAGCCAGGGTTGCGACCGCCATCACGCTTGGCTACCAGGTGGCGACGCGCGACCTGCGCGGCTTCCCCAAGGTCCCCGGCCTGCGCGTCTCGCACTGGTGACGACTCGAGGAGCACCGCTGTCCGATGGCGCGGCAGGCGTCGCGCGCCTGCCGTGTTCCCAACCGAACCGACCAACTCCGATCAGTCCTTCTTGCAGTAGAGAAGCTGCACGTAGGGCATGACGGCCGAAGTGGATGCGCTGGTGGAGGTGGTAGCGGCGACGTCGACGTCGTGCGTGTGGGCGCCGTTCATCACGGAAGTGGTGGCGGGAACGTCCACGTAATGCCCGTGGCTCATC
>DATLIL010000300.1:0-11721 GCA_035539475.1 Polyangiaceae bacterium | reverse complement strand
GGTCGACGTCGGTGGCCGTGCAACCCGGCTCGACCCGCACGGTCTTGGCCGCCGGATCCACGCGAACTCCCTTCATTCCCGAGAGATCGATGACGAGGCCGCCGTCGCAGCTGCCCAGGCCCGGACCGTTGTGGCCGCCGCCGCGCACCGCCAGGAGTAGCTTCTGTTCACGCGCGCAGTTCACCGCGGCGATGATGTCGGCGGCGTCCGCGCAGCGAGCGATCAGCAGCGGTCGCTTGTCGATCATGCCGTTGTAGAGCGCGCGTACGTCGTCGTAGTCGGGATCCGCGGGACGAACGAGTCTGCCCCGGAAGCCAGCGATCTGATGCTCGGCCATCTTCTCCTCCTCGGCACAGCTTGGTCCTCGATAAAGATGTGTCGAGTGAGCCCGTTGACTCAGCATGACCGTCAATTTCCGCACTCGCGCGAAGCCGCGTGCCGTCGAGTTGACAGGTTGAACTTACAGGTTGTTGCACTCCAGCCTGATCGCAGCGCGGGAACGCCACCACTGCCTTAACTGATCAGTCAGGGATTGGGCTCATGCTGCTAACCGCCCGCGTTGTTCTGCTAGCCGTTTTGGCGACTTCCGTGCTCGCCTGCACCGGCGGGGACGAAACGTCCGGCGCTGGATCGAAGACGGACACGCCAAGCGACGTGCCCGGGGACTCTCTGCCGCCAGAGCTCACACCCGAGGCCTGCATGACCACGGTCGCTCCCGGCCGCACGCCCCTGCGACGTCTGACCGCGACGGAATATAACAACACCGTCAGAGACCTGGTCGGCGACACGACGGCGCCTGCTGACAAGTTCCCGCCGCCGGAAGAGTCGGCCGGCTTTCTGAACAACGCGGACGTGTACACGACGACGGAGCTTCACGTCGAAGCGTTCTTCAGCGCTGCCGAGACTCTGGCTGCCGCCTTTCGCCAGAGCGGCCAGCTCTCGTTGCCCTGCGCCGCCGACGCACAGAACTGCGCCACGCAGTTCATCAAGGACTTTGGCAAGCGCGCTTTCCGCAGGCCGCTCAGCGACGCCGAGGTGACGAGTTATCTCGCGCGCTTCAGCGCCGGGATGACGGGCGGCACCTTCGACGAAGGCCTGGAGTGGGTCGTCGGGCGCATGCTGCAGTCTCCCCACTTCCTCTACCGCGTCGAAACGGAGGGGGAGGGGAAAGCGGTGGGCGAGGTCGTTCCCCTCTCCGGTTACTCGGTGGCCACGCGCCTGAGCTACTTCCTCTGGTCGTCGATGCCGGACGCGGAGCTCTTCGCCGCGGCGGATGCGGGCACGCTCGCCACCGCCGAAGGAGTGGCGGCGCAGACGGCGCGTATGATGGCCACGCCGGCGTTTGCGGCGACGCTGAGCGCGTTTCACGCGCAGTGGGTCGGCTGGGACCAGGTGTACGGCGCTGCGAAGATCGCCGTCACCACGCCGACCTGGGACGCGGCGCTGCAGGCCGACATGATCCAGGAGTCGGAGCTCTTCGTGAAGAGTGTCTTCGACGCGCGGGGCTCGCTCACGGACATGCTCACGGCGTCGCACACCTTCGTCAACCCGCGGCTCGCCCAGTTCTACGGCATCACCTACCCCGGAACCGGCACCGAGTTCCTGCGCGTCGACGCCGTCCCGAACCGCCACGGCCTGCTCACCCAGCCCTCCATCCTGGCTGGTCACGCGCATCCCAACCAGAGCGCGCCGGTCAAGCGCGGCGAGCTGATCCGCAAGCATCTGCTCTGCACCGATCCTCCGCCTCCGCCGCCGGGCTTGATGATCACGATCCCGGAGGTGACGCCCGGCTCGACCACGCGCGAGCGCTTCGAAGCGCACCGCACCGAGGCCGCTTGCAACCTCTGTCACGTGCTGCTCGATCCCCTGGGCATCCCGCTCGAAAACTACGACGAGCTCGGGCGCTACCGCGAGATGGATGGGGGCAAGCCGGTCGACGCCAACGGTGGGCTGACCCTGGTCGAGTCGCTCGGCAACGTCAGTGACCCGGCGTTGGCCCCGGTGAACGGCCCGGCAGAGCTCGGAGCCAAGCTCGCCGCGCTACCGGAGGCTCAGGACTGCCTCGTGCTCAACTGGTTCCGCTACGCCATGGGGCATACGGAGGAGCAGGCCGACACCTGCACCATCACCGCGCTGCTGTCTCGCTTCGAAGGCTCGCAGCAGGACCTGAGCGACCTGCTCGTCGGCATCGCGACCAGTGACGGCTTCCGCTACCGGGTGGAGCTCGGCCCCGCCCCCTAGCTCGATGAGGACCCAGTGATCGTCGAATTCTCACGACGTAAATTTCTGATGGCCGCTGGCGGCACCGCGCTGGCGCTGCCCGTGCTCGAGTCGCTGGCGCCCAAGCAGGCGCGAGCCGCCTTCACGGACGTGCGGCGGATGCTCTTCATCGTGACGGTCAACGGCTCGCCGCGCACCAGCCGCCCCACGGGCGAGGGCACGGGTTACACGCTGGGTCCCATTCTCTCGGGCCTCGAGAAGCACAAGGCCGACATGCTGTTCGTCGCGGGCCTCGACAGCAAGGCGGCGATCATCAGCAACGGCGACCCGCACGGGACGGGCTTCGCCACGACGCTGAGCGGCATGAAGTGCTTGCCGGGCGACACGTTCAAGCACGGTGCCTGCTTCATGGAGGCGACGGGGTGCGCCAGCACCGGCTGGGGCGATGGTCCCTCGGTCGATCAGCTGATCGCGCAGCAGCACATCGCGGCGGGATTGCCGATCGTGCACGGCTCGCTCAATTTCGCGATCAAGAACTGCCCTGGCAGCCTGTACACCCGCATGTCGTACACGGCGCCCGGCATGCCCCTCACGCCGGAGGCCGATCCGTCGGCGGCGTTCGACCGGATCTTCGGTGGCCTCTCGACCGGCACCGGCGATCCAGCGCTCATGGCACGCATCAAGCAGCGGCAAGCCAGCGTGCTCGACGAGCTCGACGAGGAGATCGTGGCGCTGCAAGGCCGGATCGGCGCGGCGGATCGCCAGCGGCTCGAGGCGCACCTGACCGGCCTGCGCGATCTCGAGATGCGCATCGCGCGCATGGACGGGCACACCACGAGCTCGGCCTGCGTCGTGCCGCCGCGCTCCGACTTGACCGCGGGCAACCTGGTCGAGCGCAACGACGGCGGCATGGAGACCAACATCGACGCCGACAAGACCGACAGCCTGCTGGAACGCCACGACGTCTGGCAGAAGATGGCGATCGCCGCCCTGGCCTGCGATCTCACGCGCGTGGTCACGATCATGACGGCGCCGTCGCGCGCCGACACGTTCATGCCCTGGCTGGCGGACGACCCGACCACCTACACCGGCAACTTCGAGCAGCCGCACCACGCTGCCTCGCACGCTGACGACAAGCCCACGCTGACCAGCATGGATCACTGGTACGCGACGCGCGTCTCGAGCTACGTGGACGAGCTGAAGAACACGCTCGACTCCGAGGGCAAGCCGCTGTTCGAGCGCACCGGGGTGGCCTGGTTCAACGAGCTTGGCGAGGGGCCCGACCACTCCCACAACGACAAGCCTCACGTCATCATCGGCTCCATGGGTGGCTTCTTCAAGACGGGTCAGCTCGTGCGTTACCCCGACGGCACACCGCACAACGTGCTGCTCACCGCCGTGGCGCAGGCCATGGGCGTCGAGACGGAGCACGTCGGCGGCAGCGAGCCTGAGCTCCAGGGCGGGGATATCAGCCTGGTCAAGGCTTAGTGCCGTCCGCGTCGTGGCAGGCGCTGCGCACGGCGCTCGATTGGGCCTGCGAGCAGGGCATGACCATTCCGGGCCGCCTCGACGAGGCGGAGCTCGAGCGGCTCAGGGCCGTCTTTTCGAACCAGCAGCCCTGGTCGTTCGATCTGTATCAGCCGCTGAGGGCCT
Organism: Polyangiaceae bacterium; assembly: GCA_035539475.1. GTDB lineage: Bacteria > Myxococcota_A > Polyangia > Polyangiales > Polyangiaceae > PMG-095. Next base: position 7,848 of record DATLIL010000300.1, on the reverse strand, counting down.
TTTCGCACGTCCTGCCGCGGCTCGAGCTGCCGGACCTGCCCGCGTGCGTTCACTTTGGTGATTGCCTCACGGCGCTGAACGAGGCGCTCGTGCGCGACGCGGCCGAGAGCGGCACCTGGTCCTCCTGCCACACGCTTTCGCGGCAAAGCTTCGACGCGCTCGGCTACGCGCGGACGTCGGCCGGCATCAGCGAGGTGCGGGCGCGAAACGTCGCTGGCTGGCAGGAGCACGCTGGCCACAGCCGGGAATTCCTGCTGCGCAGCGCTCGAGCCTCGGCGCCGGGCACGGCCGCTGTGATCGGCGCCGGCAAGCTCTACGACGTGCCGCTGAAAGAACTGCTGACACACTTCGAGCGCGTGATCCTGATCGACGTCGACGGTACGGCCCTGGCCGAGAGCGTCGAGCAGGAGCTCGGCAAGGACTCGCGCGTGGAGCTCGTCACGCGCGAGGTCACGGGCTGCAACGAAGCCTTCGTGCAGGCGGCAAACGCCATCTTCGACGCGTCGCCGCCCGAGGCCGACTGCTATCGGGCCCTGGTCGGACTCCTGCATTCGTGGCGCTGGGCCGGCACGCCGAAGCTGATCGAGGCGGAGCCGCTGTCGGCGATCTTCTCCACGATGGTGCTTTCGCAGCTTGCCGTGCCGCTCACCCGTTACCTCGAGCGCCGCTTCGAGCAGAGCTTTCCAGGCAGCGCGCGCTGGCGCAGCCACGAGCTCCAGGTCGGGCTGGGTCAGTTCAGTCACCGCCTGCAGCACCAGCACGTCCAGGCCTTGCTCGGCAGCGGTGCTGCGCTGACGCTGACGAGCGACGTCAGTGAGCGGTACCCACGGCTCGGGTCACCGCCGCTGCCGCTGCTCGGAGCGCCGCACCTGCTCGACCTCTTCCCGGCGCGTTCGGCCGCAAACGTCAGCAGCGCCGAGTGGCTCTGGCCGCGCACTCAGGAGCGGCTACTCAGCGTCAACGCCTGTCACGTGTCCGCCTGAGGCGCGGGCGCCGGCGCGTCGTCGCGCGGCTCGCTCGGCGTGTCGCTCACGACCAGATGGTTCGCGCCCCGCGCGGTGACCAGCGCCGCGCCGAGCGTCTCCTCGCCGCCGCGCTCGGCGAGCGTGGAAACGTAGTACCACTCCGCCTGAACGGCGTCCGGCGTGACGTCGAGCAGGACGTAGCCGTGGCGCGTCAGGTCGACGTGTTTCACGTGCGGGTGGGTGTCGCGCACGAGGTCGGCCAGCGCTTCCGTGCCGGCGCCATCCGCGAGCCCCGGCGACGTCACCGACGGGGTGACCGCTTCCACGGCCAGCGCGCCGCTGCCGCTCTCGGCGTCGTAGCTCTCGGCATCGAAGGGATCGGGGGCGATGTCGATGCCCCAGCTCGAGTGGATGTCGCCCGTCAGCACCACCACGTCGGCGATGGCGCCTTCCTGGATGGCCAGGAGCAAGCGCTCCCGGGCGCTGGCATAGCCGTCCCACTGGTCCTGGTTGATCGGGCACATCGCTTCCGTGAGCACGTTGCGCACCTGGCCGAGCATCACCTGCTGCCCGAGCAGCCGCCAGCGGTCGCCGCGCTCCTGCGAAGCGGCGAGCTCCGCGAACAACCACTCCTCTTGCTCCGCGCCGAGCAGCTGCCGCTCGGGGTCGAGGATGACCGGGTCACACGGGTCGGTCGTCTGCTCGTCACGGCCGAAATGCCGCGTGTCGAGCATGGTCAGCTGCGCCAGGTCCCCGAAGCGGAAGCTGCGCTGGAAGTCCGGGGCATCGCCATCGGCGCGCACGGGCATCCACTCGAGGTAGGCGCGAGTCGCCGCTGCCTTGCGCTCGGCGTAGTCGCCTTCGGTCTCCGGCTGGTGATTCTCGGCGCCGTTCTGCCACGCGTTGTTCGTCACCTCGTGGTCGTCCCACACGGCGATGAATACGTGCTGCCGATGGACCTCCTGCAGGTCGGGGTCGGTCTTGTACTGGGCGTGACGGCGCCGGTAGTCCTCGAGCGTCACGATCTCCGCCGTCGGATCGCTCACTCGTTCCAGCAGTCCGGAGTCGCCGAACTCTCCGACGCCATACTCGTAGATGTAGTCGCCGAGGTGGATCACCGCGTCGAGGTCGGCGCGGCGAGCGATGAAGGCGTAGGCGTTGAAGTAGCCCGCCGGGTAGTTGGAGCAGGAGACCACCGCGAAACGCAGCCGCGAAAGCCCCGTCTCGTCGGGAAGCGTGCGCGTCCGTCCGACCGCCGAGCTCTCGCCGCCGGCGCTGAAGCGATAGTAGTAGGTCGTTCCCGCGTCGAGCTCAGTGGCGTCGACCTTCACCGTGTAGTCGAGCTCCGGCCCGGTCGACGCCGTCCCGCTCTGCACCACGTCCGCGAGCTCCGGGTCGCTGGCGACCAGCCATTCGACCTCCACCGTCTCGGGCAGCTCCTGGAGCGTGACGCGTGTCCACAAGATCACGGCGTCTGGCGTCGGATCACCGCTCGCCACGCCGTGCCTGAACACGCCCGGCGGGGCGGCGCTGGTGCTCTCGCCGTCACCACAATGGGTGGAAAGCGGAGCGAGGCCGAGCGCTCCGGCATAGTTCAGTAATCGACGACGCGAGGCGCGCATGCGCCAGCGTTATAGCTTGAGCTCGAGGCCCTCGCGAGCGCCGAAGACCTGGACGCTCTTTCCGGCCGCTTCGACGCGTTGCTTGGCGACCCTGATCTTGTCGTCGACCAGCGCGTCGGTGTGCAGCGGATCGTGGTGGAAGACGGCGCACTGCTTGACGCCGGCCTGCATGGCGAGGTCGATCACGGTGTTGGCCCGCGCATGGCCCCAGCCGACGCGCTTGGGGTACTCCTCGTCGGTGTACTGGCCGTCGGAGATCAAGAGGTCGGCGTCGGCGACGAAGCTCACGAACTCGTCGGGCAGCTGGCGCAGCGCCGCCGGGTCGCGCTCCGACTCTTCGCGATTGCGGATCGTGAGGTCGAGCTCGTTGTCGGTGGCGTAGACGATCTTCACGCCGTCGATCTCGAACGAGTAGGCGAAGCTCCGGCCGGGGTGGGTCTGCTCCATGCAGCGCACGCGCACGTTGCCCACGCTGGTCTCGCTGGCCGAAAAATGGCGGCCCACGATCTCCGCGCCGAGGTCGGAGAAGCTGACGGGGAAGTACTCCGAGCGCATCTGGCCGTGCAGCAGCCGCTGAACGCGGTCGTCGCCGGCGGCCACCTCGTAGACGTAGAGCTTGCTGCCTCCGGCGTAGGCCGGAACGAAGAAGGGGAAGCCCTGGATGTGGTCCCAGTGCATGTGCGAGAAGAACATGTGGCACTCGAGCGTCGGCTTGCCGCGCCCGAGTAGGTCGAGCCCGAGCTCGCGCAGACCCGTGCCGCCGTCGCAGACGAACAGCTGGTCCCCGACACGGATCTCCACGCACGAGGTGTTGCCGCCGTAGCGCTTGGTCTTGTGCCCAGGGGTCGGGATGGAGCCGCGCGTGCCCCAGAAACGGACGAACACGGACATCAGCTACCCTCGTGGAACACGAACACCACGTCTCCGATCTGGATTGCGTCTCCGTCGTGCAGGACGGCCGAGTGTGCCTTGACCCCGTTCAGATACATGCCGTTGGCGCTGTCCAGGTCCTGGCAGCGAAACTCGGCGCCGTTCTTGCGGATGACCACGTGCTTGCGCGAGATCAGCGTGCTCTCGATGCAGATCGTGGCCTGCGACGAGCGACCGATGACCGTCTCGTCGAGCAGGACCTGATGCGTGCGCGGGGCGCCGGCGCCGCGTACCTGCTCGAGCCTCGGCTTCTTGCGAGCCTGCTCGATGGCCGACACGATACTGAGGTCGCCAGCGTACGTGGTATCGAGCTCTGACTTGTCGTCGGGCGCGGACACGGCCCTCTAATCTACCACCCATCCCCCGCCGCTCGAAGGGCGGCCGCGACAAGACGGGTGATTTCGCGAGGAAATTCGGGCAAAGCTCTTCCGGCGATGCTGCAGAAGATCCTCGCCCTGGCCCTCGCCGGCAGCCTTGGCACGCTGGCCAGGGTCGGCCTCGCCTCGCTGGTACAGCAGGCGTTAGGTCCCCGTTTTCCCTGGGGGACCGCCGTGGTCAACATGCTGGGCTCGTTCATGTACGGCGTGATCTGGATGCTCGGCACCGAACGCGGGCGCATCAGCCCCGAGCTCCGCATCATCCTGCTGGCGGGGTTCATGGGGGCCTTCACCACCTTCTCGAGCTTCGTGGCCGACAGCGCCGACCTCGGCGCGCAGGGCAGGCCCTGGGTCGCCCTCTTGAATGTGGTTGGGCAGAATACCCTGGGCGTCGCCTTCTTTTTGTTGGGGACCCGGCTCGGAAAGGCCGCACTCGGCTAGCGCGGTGGTATGTAGGGCGCGGAGGACAACGTGGCCTATCAGCGCATCCTGGTGCCGGTCGACTACTCGGACTGCTCGCGTGCGGCGGTGAACACCGCGCTCGAGATCGCGCAGAAGTTCAGCGCGAGCATCGACATCGTGCACGTCTGGGATCGTCCGACGTACGTCAGCGACGTGCTCATGGTCGGGAGCCAGGGACAATCGCAGAAGTCGCTGGTCGACCTGATCCGCGAGAACGCGGAGAAGGACATGAACGATTTCCTGGCAACGCTGCAGTTTCCGTCCGGCGTCGCGGTTTCTCACCGGCTGATCTCGGGTGAGCCGGCCTCCACCATCATCGAGGAGCTCGGGAAGGGCGGGCACGACCTCGTCATCGTCAGCACGCACGGCCGCACCGGCCTCGCGCATCTCCTGCTCGGCAGCGTGACGGAGAAGCTCGTGCGGCTCTCGCCCGTGCCCGTGCTCACGGTCCCAGCTCCGAAATGACCGAGCTTCTGCGCAGCTAGGTCCCCGTCGGGGATCGCGCGGCGCGTCAGATCCAGCGGCTGCGCCGGAACCAGAGCAGCATCACCGTCGGCAGGAGCACGCAGGCGGCGATGCCGGCCCACATCAGGTAGTCGGAGCCGAACGGCAGGTGCTCGAAGTTCATGCCGAAGAAGCCGGTCACGAAGGCGAGCGGCAGGAAGATGGAGCTCATCAGCGTGAGGTCCTTCATGATGTCGTTCGTGCGCTGCGACACGGCCGAGAAATGCGCGTCGAGCGCGTTACTCAGGAGCTCGCGGTGGCTCTCGATGCTCTCGACGGCGCGCACGAGCTCGTCGTAGACGGAGCGGTAGTAGAACGACGTCCGCTCGTCGATCAGCGGCGAGCCCCATTTGGAGAGTGAGGCGAAGAGCTCACGCTCCGGAGAGACCAGCCGCCGTGCGACCGCGAGCTGGCGCTTGAGCGAGAAGATGCGATCGACCATCTTGGGCTGCGCGCCGTGCAGCACCTGCTCCTCGGTGTCCTCGACCGCCTGCGCCAGGACCTCGAGCTCCGCCTGCGTCGAATCGACGACCTTGTCGGCGACCAGGTAGTACCAGAAGGCTGGACCACGCTTCATGCTCTCGGCTTCGTGCTCCAGGCGCTCGAAGACTTGCTCGAGCTCGCTGAGCGCCTCTTCGTGCACGGTGACCAGGTAGCGCTCACCGATGAACGCGTGCAGCTCCAGCCCGCGCGCTTGTGGAGGCTTGAGATCGACCATGAGGCGGTGCATCACCACGAACAGGTGGTCCGAGTACGGCTCGAGCTTGGGGCGCTGGTCGAAGGTGCGGCAGTCGTCGAGCGCTAGACCGTGGAAGCCGAAGGCCCGCCCGAGCTCCTCGAGCTCGTCCTCGGTCGGCTTGGTCAGATCGACCCAGCGCAGAACCCCCTCCGGGGGGACTCCGATGCGGGTCGGATCGCGCAGGCTCTGTGGACCTTGTTCCGGTCCCAGCTCGAGAATGCGGAGCATGCGCCGACTATATCCCGCGCCTGGCTGCCCCCGGGCCAGGCCGCTGGCCGGCCCGCCGACATGCGGGCTTGCCCTGGAATCGTCCGCGCGCTTATTCTCGCGCCTCCCTTCCGGCGGACCCCCATTTCTTGAACCCTCCCGTGAAACTCGACATCCCCGTTCACTGCGTCTCGCGTTACGACCTCAGGGTCCGCTTCGGTGAAACCGACTTGATGGGCATCGTCCACCACGGGACGTACATCAGTTACTTCGAAGTGGGGCGCGTCGAGTACATGCGGCGCCGGGGACTCGACTACCACTCGTGGACGGAGCTCGGCATTCACCTCCCCGTGGTCGAGGCGTACGTGCGTTACCGCAAGACGGCGCGCTTCGACGAGCTGCTCTCGGTCGAGACCCGCCTGACGGAGCTCGCGCGCGTGAAGATCCGATTCGAGTACCGCCTGATGCGTCAGCTCGGGAACGGGCAAGAAGAAGTGGTGGCCGAGGGTCACACCTTGCTGGCTTGTGTCGATCAACATCACGTACCGCGCAGGATTCCGCCGGAGGCGGAGGCCGTGCTGCTCGGTCCGGAAGTCGCGCTGCGGCCCGTGTTCGAGGCCGAGCGTGTTGCCGCGGGCGGCTGATGTTCTGCTCCATGGTAATCTCGAGCGCTCATGGCTGAGCGACCCGGCGGCGCCTCCAAGCCCCACGAACTCGCAGCGTCGCGTCCGTCGGAACCACAGAGCGAACAAGGGGAGGCGCAGCCTCGGCGGTTGGACGGCCTGGTGACCAAGGTCGACGACGAGATTGAGGAACGGCTTCGAGCCATGCAGAGCGAGCAAGGACCCAAGGAAGACACGTCCACGGACCTGCGGTTCGTGGCGCGCCCGGGCATGACGGGACGCTTTGCTGCCGGCGTGACGGGCGAGATGATTCCGCCTGCACCGATACCGCCGACGCTGGGCGCAGCTCTGCGCCAGGCCATTCGTTTTGCCGGCGGCGAGCTTCCGCTCTGGGCCGTGATCGCACCCGCCTTCGTGGCCATGGCCATCGTCATCTCACTCGCTGCGGCTGCCGCCACGGCGCGCGAAGTGATCGTGCCCGCGCCGCTCGCGTCGCCTTCCGCGGATGCCTCTGCGCTCGCCAGCGCCGCGCCCGCTCCGAGCGCCGTGGCGCCCGCGCCCGCGCCTGCGCCGTCGCCGGCCGACACGGAGAACGCCGAGTCGAAGCCTGCGCCCAAGCCGCTGACCTTGATCGATCGCGCCGCTCGCGGCGACGGCGACGCGCTCAAGACGCTGGAGAGCAAACCCGCCGCCGAGCTCAGCGTCGAAGAGGCGCTGGCCCTCGCCGCTGGACGCACCGAGCGCGATCTGGGCAAGGCGCGCGCGCTGCGCGAAAAGCTCGCCGACGATCCCGCGCTGATCAAGAACGCGAGCACGCTGGCGGAGCTCTACGGCTACACCCAGGACCCGACCACCGCGCGCGAGGCGCTCGCCGCGATCGCCCGCCTTCCGGGCCCGAGCGGCGCCGACATGCTGTACGAGGTCTGGGCCGGGACCCCGACCAAGACGGAGACGACCGAGCTTGCGCGCGCCCTGTTGCTCGGCAAAACGATCCGCAGCCAGGCCTCGCCCGCGCTCAGCGCTGCGCTCGATCTGCGCGTGGCCGAGAAGTGCGAAGACGCGCTGGCCATCCTGCCGCGCGTGATCCAAGAGGGCGACAAGCGCAGCTTCACCACGCTGACCAAGATGCAGCGCAAGAGCGGCTGCGGCGCGAACAAACGCCTCGACTGCTACCCCTGCCTGCGCAAGGGCACCGAGCTCAAGGACGCTCTGAAAGCCATCAAGACGCGTCGCGAGCCGCAGCCCTTCCGCGGCTGACCCCCGCTCGCCTCTCACGCGGGTGTTGGGACAGGTGGGGAGAGTGGGGTGGGGAACACGCTCGGCCAGGGCGATGCCTGCCGCGCCTCACGCCCTCAATTCACTGCCCTGTAACGGCCCCTGAGGAGTGACAGAGCCAGTGGCAGTGGCAGAGCTAGAGCC
>DATLIL010000299.1:0-2623 GCA_035539475.1 Polyangiaceae bacterium | reverse complement strand
TCGAACACCAGCGTCCGCACCCGTGGCGAGTCGATAACGGCCCGCGTGAACCGCTCTTGCTCCTCCCCGTGGTCGCCGTCGTAGAACACGAAGTCGAACGGCAGGGGCGCCGTCAGGGTCTGGCTCATCTCGAAGCGCACGGTCACGCGCGGGTCGGCAAAGTGGTCGGCCATGTTGCCGAGGAAGATGTCGGGCGGCGTCTCCGGCACCCAGGCGTCGGCGATGTGGGCGTCGACGGTGGTGATGGTCCACGCGGACATCGCACCTGCGTCGGCTAGATGGTCGCTGGCTCGGCGCAGTTCGTGAACCAGCCCGCACGTGCTCAAGCCCATGAAGTGGCCGACCTCGAGCACGTCGAGAGCGCCCCAGGTGGTCTTACAGACGAGGGCCGTGGCCGCGAGGCTCATCAGCCTCTCCAACTCCCGCTCGCTCAGCAGGCCGTCTTGGTGGCCCCAGATGGCGCCGAGGGATTTGATTTGGCGGGCGTTCACGGCGTCACCTCGTAGCGCGCGCTCAATGCCGCCCGCAGCTTCCGCCCGACCGACTGCGTGCTCTCGCCGGCCTCTACGACCACAGAGACGCTCTGGCCATCAAGGTGCAGGGTGATGGTGCCGCCCGTGACCGATGGCCGACCGACGAGCGTGAGACCCTCCGCGAGTCTAACGCCATGGTTCTCCGGACTCTGCAGCTTGCCTGCACTCAGCGCCCGGTGTCGCTTGGGGATGGTCATCGGCTCACCATGGCGATCCACTCCCGAATCTCCTCCACCCTCACACCCGCACGCCTCAGCTTCCGCATCGCGCTTTCCTCCACCACGCCAACCCGCGCCTTCGACACACCGAGCAGGAGCGCGACCTCTTCCTGGGTGTGCTCGCGCTCGGACAGGTCAAGACTACACGTTTCCGTCTGACCGTCGGCTTCCCGCTGCGCAAGCCGCGTTGCCTCACGTAGGCCGCGATTGCCTCGCGCTTGCTTGCTGTCGTCGTGTTCGAGGTGGTAGCGGCATTCTTTTTTGAAGGCGCACGGTCGGCGCGCGTTCCAACCGCCCGGCAGGCATTCCCAGCGGTAGGTGGGCGCGATGGTGAGTTGGATGCGGGCGGTCATGACCAGATGCCCCTCGCGTCCGATGTCGCTTCGATCCTGCGCGCCTCGGCCCTGATGCGTTCCGCGACGTCCGCCGACGTCAACCGCTCGTTGTAGATCGAGATGTGCGCGCCACGGGGCGCCGGCACCCCGAAGACCACCGAGCACTCGGTCTCCGACGCTGGCGGCTCGATGACTCGCGAACCGCCGTTGAACCCGTCATTCGTCACGCCGTTGAAGTGGCAGCTGGTGACCGTGATCAAATAACCGTCCGGCGAAAACTCGCTCCCGGCCCTGAACCAATCGAGCACTCCGCCGATGTGCTCCGGCGTCACATCGACCCTGCATCCGAGCATGCGGAGGCACCCGGGATCGCGGCGTGGCCTACCGAACGAGTAGACCCGTTCGCGCTCCCAGGGGACGGCGAGCAGCGCAGGCAGCGCGAGGAAGTGGCGGCGAATCATGATCTCACCCGGCACATCCGCACGAGGCTCACCGCCGCCAACACGGACAGCCCGCAGATCATGACCACGCCCAGCCAGCTGAGCCAAGGCGTCGTGAACCGTTCACCCGTCGCGCGCACGTACAGCGCCAGGAACATCCACGTCGTCAGGTTCGAGTGGTCCTTGCGGTCGGACCAGTTGAGGAGGCGGGTCACGGCTCATCCTCCCCGCCACACTCCCACGGGTGCGCCCCGAACGTCTCGCGCGGCCCCGGCACGACGTCCGCGCTGAACTTCGCCGGCACATGCCCGAACAGTGCGCGGTTCTCGGCGCGCGACTTGGCGCCACGCTCCGTGTAGCGGTAGCCTCCACTCGTGTCGAATGGACCGCCGAGATCGATGAGCCGCTCCTCCTTCTGGCGGTGCTCGGCGTACGGGTCGGGCTTGGGCTTCCCTTCCTTGAACGGCTTGCTCAGCACGCTGCCTTTGCCAAACAGCTCCTCGGCCTGCTCGTTGGATGAGACGGTCAGCGGCATAACCTTGGCCAGACCGAGCGACTTCACGCCGTGCGCGCTGATCTCGACGGTCTCGGTTTTGAAGAACGCGGAGGCGCCGTCCTCGACGGCGATCGGCTCGCCGTCCTCGTCGCAGTAGGCGCGGCCTTCGCGGAGGGCTTTGTTCCAATACAGACGATCGATGCAACTCTTTACGTGCTCAGGATCAAGCCATGACCGCACGACACTCATCGCGCCGATACTGGCAGACACGTACCGGTCCAGCGCTGGCGAGTAGACAGCCAGCCCCGGCACCCGCACGGCCGGATCGATGCTGCTGCTGTACGTGTCATCGCAGAACTGCGCGTCCAGGAACTCAGCGCGGATCGCATCCACGAACGCCCGCACATCCTCCCGCGCAAAGAACGCCCTCGTGGCCTCGGTCATCTTTGAATCACTCATCGCTTCTCCTTCCGTCCCTCGTCGCCATCACGCCAAACCAGCGCGACCTCATCCTGGCAAACCGACCGCCCCAGCAAGCCCGTCAAGATCCGCACGGCGGCAGCTCTCGCGTCGAACCAGTGCTGACCGTCGAACCCAGGCA